>JAICKT010000357.1 GCA_025927795.1 Parafilimonas sp.
AGAGTTGTAATGGGGTTGGCAATTGCAGGATTGTTTAATCCAGTTGATGGTGACCAGGTATAATGTGTGAATCCGCTGTTATTAATATCTATAACATTTAGTTGTAGTGGATAGTTGATAACCGCGTTTGTGTCATTACCGGCAAATAATTTCGAATTATCTTTTAACGGTATTGAAATGTTTGCTGATGATGTGCAGCCCGATGAATCTTTTACAGTAATAAAATGATTACCGATTGAAAGACCTTTAAAACTGTTATCAGGTGTAAATGAAGAATTATTGATTCTATAAAGAAAAGGTGCTATGCCGTTTTTAACTGAAGCCAGAATAACACCATTATTATTGGAACAACTTGCGGCAGATGCAACTAAATTTATTTCGGGTGGCGGAGTTGTAATTATTTCGGCATTATTGGTTGCAGTTTTATTCTCTTTATCTTTTACTGTTATTACATATTTTCCTGAATTAAGGTTTGGAAAAATATTACTTGTTTGATAATCGCTTCCATTGATCGAATACAGAAAAGGCGGAACGCCACTTGTTGCATTTACAGTAATGGAGCCTGACGATTGACCACAAGTTGAATTCTTTATTTCTAAAGAAAATCTTACACACAGATTATAAATTGAAACTACATCTGATTGTGCAGTGCAACTATTACTATCTCTTGAATATCCTTTATAATCACCTGGTTTAAGGTTTACAAACATGCTGTCTATTTGAAAATGAATGCTGTCAATACTATATTGTATTTTCGGAGTTCCTCCTTCATGAACAAAAGTTAATGTGCCATTATGTAAATCGCAATCAGAATTAGTTGAAAGCAGTTTTATAGATGGCCCTATTTCATTTTTAATTTCGGCATTCACCGTGGTTTTTATTCCGATGGTATCTATTACTGTGATTACATAATTTCCTGGAGAAAGATTTTTATAAACATTTGAGAATTGGAAATTAGCTCCATCAATTGAATACCGATAAGGAGCAGTTCCATTAGCTGCAGTAATTGTAAACATACCATTATTAATACCACATGTGGAGTTTTTAATAAGTACGTTTGCTGTTAAACATCCGGTTGTTATAATAACCTTTTTGGTTAGGCTTAAAATCGTTGTGCTTGCGTCTCTTGCTGACGGGTAATAAGTGTGAGGTATAAGATTAATAAAATCAGGGCTTTTTTGCCAGTGAGTATCATCAAGACTATATTGATATGGAGGCTTTCCTTTAGTAATTATCAGATGTATTTCTCCATTGTTCTTACCACATGTAGCATTTACTGAATCTATAGTAAAATTTAGTTCGTCTCCAGTCTGAGAAAATGAAGTCGAATAGAAGGCAAATGTCAACACCGTTATATAAACAAATCGCATAAGCATTTAGGATTGCCTATTAGAGTATTAAAGATATAAAATAGTCGCTGTATTTAACTGTCGTGTATTGCTATAGTTCGCTCTTGAACTTTCTGTGAATACTTTATTTCGCTCGTAACTATTTGTCAATTGCCTTGATAAATGCTTTGCATTTCTTTTTTGAGGGAAAAGAAAGTGTAAGCATATCAGCAAAGAAAAAGTTTTTAAAAAATCTCTTGCTTTGTACATTGCAATAACGGTTAATGATGGGCATCATTTCATTCATATTAATAATTGCCAATGTAATTATTTCTTACCAGGGATTTAAAAATAGGCTCTTCTATGATAGATATAAATTCAGGGTAGATGCAATTCTGTGGCATAAAGATTATAAACGACTCGTTACATCCGGGTTCTTACATGTAAACTGGATGCATTTAATTTTCAACATGGTGGCTTTATATTTTTTTAGTGGTTCATTGGAGTTGTATTTAGGCGCGGTAAAATTTCTTCTCATTTATTTTTTAAGTCTTATTGGTGGCGATCTGCTGTCATTGTTCATTCATCGAAACGATCCCGATTATGATTCTGTTGGTGCTTCTGCCGGCGTAAACGGAATAATATTCGCAGCCATTGCTTTATTTCCGGGCATGCACCTTGGATTACTGTTTATACCCATTTCAATTCCGGGCTGGTTGTTTGGTCTCGTGTATGTTTTATATTCTATTTATGGAATAAGATCGAGAAGAAATAATATTGGTCATGATGCACATTTAGGCGGCGCTTTGGTTGGATTAATTGTTGCTATTATTATGCAGCCATCAGCATTAATTAATAATACATGGGCAATCATAATTATAATGGTGCCATCTGTTTTTTTTATTTATATGATAATTACAAGACCGCATATTCTTCTTATAGATAACTATTTTTTCAAAAAACATTCAGATGCTATTACAGTTGACCACAAATACAATATTGAAAAAATAAATAAGCAACAGGAATTAGACAGAATACTTGAAAAAATTCATAAGAAAGGAATTCACAGTCTTAGCAAAAAAGAAAAGCAAATGCTGGATGAGTATTCGAAGTAAACAGTAAATTGAAATATTTTTTTAAGAAAAAAATTAATAACAACTTACGCAACATCCAACGCTTTAATCTGCGCTTTATATTCTACCGGAAGAATAATTGATTTTACAAATCCGTCAAGTTTAAATATCCTGCTCAATTTATAAATAGGAATAATAAATTTCATCGCCGAAAATTTATTAAAGCCAAGTAATTTTCTCACCTTCTTTGTAACCAACAATTTTTGCGCTTCTATTAAAATAAAATAACGGAAGCTGCCGAGATGTTTTTTATATTGTTTAAACAAGTCATTAGTAAACCGGCTTCTTTCCAAATCATTTTTTAAATGTTCCGCATAACTTTTTTCCCATTGATTATAATCTTGTGGTAAATCTTTTAAGTGCATTCTATCTCCAACTCTGTAAAAAACATTAAACACTTCTTCTTTTTCCTGCGGCGTAAGCTTTCGTTCTAACAATTCGTAAGAAGCAATTGAATAATGAATGAGCATGTATAAAACATCCCGGTAAGCCCAATCCGGAATAGTTGCATTTCTGCTCTGTTCAACAGCAGCATGAATACTTGTTATTTTATCAATGGATTCGTTTGCCTTATTTAATTCTGAAAATATAATTGCATGCGAATAACTTACCGTTGAAAACAATCTGCCGATTGGATCTGCGGGTAATTTACCTGTAAAGTATAACCAGTCAACAGCTTTATTTAATGCAAATTCAGCAGCAGCACCTGCAAAAATAAACAGCACTGTATCAGCATTGCCCCAGATCTTTCTTACAATAGAATTCTTAACAACAAAAAGCATGTTATTTTTCACTTCAATCATACAATCAATAATACTGCATACGCAAATTAAATTCCATGTTTGAAAAATCTTTAATAATTATTTATAAGGTTGAATTTTAAAACTGTTTAAACTTTAAGTTCTTTACAGTGTATAACATTAAAGATTTATTATTTCAATCTGTGAGAATTAAATATACCATTATACTTATTTGCATTTCATTTTCCTGTTTTTCGCAAAAAGCAATTCAGCAGTTTAAAAACCTGAATGAAATTCAGCATACTACTATTCAACAAAATGCTGTTTATTCATTTGCAAATAATTTGTACGGTGGCGGATTATTTATTGCGGCAGAAAAAGAAAATAATATAATTGATTCAGGAATTGTTTTTCCTACAGCAAATCCAAATATTGTTTTAGTAAGAAAAATGGATGATGCCCGTATTATAAAAATAGATTGGTATGGAATAAGAGATAGTACGCAAAATTTCATGCCTGCATTTAAAAAAGCAACAAAATATCTTGGTGTAAAAGGTGGTACAATTTTGTTTAATGCGGGAACATATTTAGCTGAGCCATATTTTACAATTGACGCCAATAATATTATAGTTAAAGGCACTGGCATGAATAAGACATTTATAAAAGTTTCAGATAAAGCAGGAGCAGGGTTAATGGTGAATTCTAATTATCGTGATGCAGGCTGGTTATTGAATGCAGATGATATGATAACTTATAAAGATGATGGACTTAAAGCGGGTCAGCGTTATATTGATATAAAAGTTAAATATGATAAGAATAAGCTATCGCCCGGTACAATTATTTTTATAAATGGTGGCGCAAATTATTTCGACCAAAACTATGGCGAGTTTAATATGGTAGATCACTGCAATTTGTTTGGCAGAGTTTTTTTGAAATATCCGCTTAGCAGAAGTTATTCAGAAAGTGTTAGTTCATGGGCTGCAACTTTAACAACAGATTTTAAACCGCCGGTTGAAGGTAACACTGCAACAATATATTTTTCGGGTACACAACCAAGAAATGGCACTGCAATTTCAATCGGAAATAATTTATATAAAGTTGTTTCATCAACAACAAATTCTGCTGTTGTTATCAATGTAAAAAATAAAGGAAATAGCAATGAAATTATTCCTGCAGGCACACATATTTTTAAATATCGCGCAATTGTTTTAACGCGATCTGTTGTGTACAATGTTTCTGTTTCAGATATGACTGTAACCGGTAAACGAAAATCAATTACAGTTAGCAATACATTTAAAACGTATTTTAAAAATGTACGTTTTAACTGGTTGCCGCAACCACTAAGTTCAGGAGGCATTTGGTTAGATGGTGATGATGGAAGAGATTTTACAATGAGCGATTGCGAAATAAATTGCCCTTATTTATTTAG
>JAICKT010000520.1 GCA_025927795.1 Parafilimonas sp.
CTGTTTTTATCGGTAATTATTCACCGGAAGCAGTTGGCGATTATGCTTCAGGCACAAATCATACTTTGCCGACAAATGGTTTTGCCAAAGCTTACAGTGGTGTTTCACTCGATAGCTTTTATAAAAAAATTACGTTTCAACAATTGACAAAAGATGGCTTAAATAATATCGTTGAAACAGTTGAATTAATGGCAAACGCCGAAGGTTTACAGGCACACGCCAATGCAGTAACAATAAGAAGGGATAAATAATATGAAAGATTTTAATATTGAAAATATCACAAGAGAAAATATAAGAAAACTGATTCCGTATTCGTCTGCGCGTTCAGAATATGAAGGAGATGCCCAGGTTTTTTTAGATGCAAATGAAAATAGTTTGGGTTCATCTTTGCAGGAAAATTTTCATCGCTATCCAGACCCACTTCAAAAAAAGTTGAAAGAAAAAATCAGTACAATAAAAAATATAAACGCTAAAAATATTTTCATTGGCAACGGAAGTGATGAAGCTATTGATTTACTAATTCGCGCTTTTTGTAATCCTGGTAAAGATGAAATTTTAATTTTTCCGCCAACATACGGAATGTATGAAGTGTCTGCAGCAATTAACGATGTAGAAATAAAAGAAATTTTGCTTACGAAAGATTTTGAATTGAACATTTCAGAACTTAAAAAATCAATCACCAATAAAACGAAAATCATTTTTGTTTGTTCACCCAATAATCCAACAGGAAATTCTTTTAATGAAAATGAAATTGAGAATTTGTTCAATAGTTTTAACGGTATTGTTGTGATTGATGAAGCATATATTGATTTTTCTGATAAAGCATCATGGTTAAAAAAATTAAATCAATATCCTAATCTTGTTATTCTGCAAACACTTTCCAAAGCGTGGGCGCTTGCAGGTTTGCGAATTGGTATGGCTTTCGCTTCAGAAGAAATCATTCAAATCTTAAATAAAATAAAACCGCCTTACAACATTAGTGTTGCGACACAAAAATTAGCATTGCAGGTTTTGAATGATGAAGAAAAAGCTTATCAAAAAATCAACGTTATCAAAAAAGAAAAACAAAAACTGGTAGAAGATTTAAAAGTGTTTGATTTTATAAAAAAGATTTATCCTTCTGACACCAATTTTCTATTAGTAAAAGTGAGCGACGCAACACGATTATATAAATATCTATTGACGAGAAATATTGTTGTTCGCAACAGAAGTAACCAGCCACTTTGTGATAATTGTTTGCGCATCACCATTGGCACACCACAAGAAAACATCTTCTTATTACAAGCTTTAAAATCTTATACCGCATGAACAAATTGTATATAGACATCGAGACAATTGTTTCTGCAACAGACAACGATATTTTATTTCAGCAAAATGTGATTCACAATTTATATCGCATCAATAAACAACTGAATTATGCGATAATGATTGTTGCCGAAAAAAATGCATCGTCGGTTGTTATAAAAGCATTGGAGATTTTAAAAAATGAAAGTATTGCGTTTGATGTTTGTGCTAAAGCAGGTGAAAATTCAACATCCAATTTATACATCAGCAAAACAAATTTTACGAATTGGGATGATGTGTATAAAAAACTGAAATCTTCGTTGCGCAAAGTTTCTCATACAAGAAATACCAACGAAACAAAAATTAAGATTGAACTAAATCCTGATGGAAATGGTGTTTATCAAATTTCAACAGGGCTTGGTTTTTTCAATCACATGCTTGAGCAGTTATCCAAACACAGCAACATGGATTTGTTGATTGATGTGAAAGGTGATTTGCATATTGATGAACATCACACGATAGAAGATACAGCTATTGCGTTGGGTGAAGCAATGGCATTAGCGATGGGCAACAAAAAAGGCATGGAGCGTTATGGTTTTGTTTTGCCAATGGATGATTGTCTTGCGCAAGTGGCAATTGATTTTGGCGGAAGAAGCTGGCTGGTGTGGGATGCAGAATTCAAGCGTGAAAAAATTGGTGATGTGCCCACAGAAATGTTTTATCATTTTTTCAAATCTTTTTGTGATGCTGCAAAATGCAATTTGAATATTAAAGCGGAAGGTGTGAATGAACATCACAAAATAGAATCAATATTTAAAGCATTTGCAAAAGCAGTGAAAATGGCAGTTGCGGTAAATTATGAAAGCGATGTTTTGCCTACAACAAAAGGTGTGTTATAAAACGGTCAGACGCTTCAAAAACGTCAGACCGGTATAAACCGATATCAAAATATAATGAAAGTTGTAATCATAAAATATAATGCAGGCAATGTGCAGTCGGTTAATTATGCTTTGCAGCGTTTAAATATTTCTGCAATGCTTACCGATGATGCAGAAGAAATTTTAAGCGCTGATAAGATTATTTTTCCCGGTGTTGGTGCTGCCGCTCCCGCAATGAATTATTTAAAAGATAAAAATCTTGATGTTGTAATTAAAAATATAAAGCAGCCTTTTTTCGGTGTTTGTCTTGGCATGCAATTGTTATGTAATTATTCAGAAGAAGGTGATACAAAATGTCTAGGTGTTTTTAATCAGAATGTAAAAAAATTTACAGGTAAAGAAAAAATTCCGCAAATGGGCTGGAATAATATTTATGATTTAAAGTCACCATTGTTTAAAGATGTTGCCGAAAATGCATACATGTATTTCGTGCATAGTTATTATGTCGAATTGAGCGAATTCACAATTGCAAAAACAACGTACATGACCGAATACAGTTCGGCTTTACAAAAAGATAATTTTTATGCCGTGCAGTTTCATCCTGAAAAATCA
>JAICKT010000468.1 GCA_025927795.1 Parafilimonas sp.
AATAGCGGCTGATAAAATAAATCGCCAACTGCATGCAAACTATGCAAAAGACATTGCTGATGAACTATCGGAGAAACTAAAAAATGTTATTGGCCATCTTGATTTTAGAACACATAAAAAAAGCATTGCTATATATGTGTCGCCTGCAGTTGAAAAAGTTTTTTATTTAGATGTTAACGTACGCGAGAAAGTAATGGTAAATACTTCTTTCGAAATAAGAGATATAGTGCTAAATAAAAAAACTGAACGTGAATTTTTATTGCTTGTCATCAGCGGGAAAAAAGAAAAAATTTATGTAGGGAATGAAAACAAATTGAAACTAATCGTTTCAAATCAAATTGTACACATCAACAGGGATTTGCCTGAACCTGTTGCCAACTTTACAAATGCTGCAACCATAAAGGAAATAAAGCTGAAGAAATTCCTTCATTATATTGATACCGGGCTTCCGCAAATTCTTAAGTATTACCCGCTGCCTCTGTTTATAATGGCTCCCAAAAAAACAATGGGTTATTTCGAAAATATTACAAAGCATCATAAAAATATCATTGGTTTTGTGCACGGCAATTTTGATGACGCAACAGAAAACGAGTTATTAAAAGCACTTGAGCCGGAGCTTAAAAACTGGGATATTGCCAGGAGAAATTATTTAGTAAGCCGCATAAATATTGCACAGGATGATCTTAAGCTTGCATCAGGTATTCATAATGTTTGGTTGCAGGCAAACCGCAGGCATAAACAGCTTCTGATTGTTGAGAAAGATTTTTATTGTCCCGCATTTGTTACAGAAAAAGGAGAAACTATTTTCAGTAACGGTAATCAAGAAAATGAGTTGATTGCGAATGATGCAGTAGATGAGATTATTGAAAAGGTTTTGGAAAATGGCGGCGATGTTGAATTTGTTGATGAGTTAAAAGATTACAACCGCATTGCGCTGATTGAAAATACTAATGGTTAATAAATATAAAATCCTGGTTAAAGAGTTTAGTTTGCCTATAATGCATAGCTATAAACATGAGTAAAGAATTTTACCAGCGGAAATATGGCATGTTACCAATAGGTATTCCTGAGATAGAATCGCTGGCTGCATTGGCACTGATATGCGCTGGTCATGGAATCATGAAGCAGATGAATTATGGCAGCAACTTGAGCCTGATTTATGGGAACTTACTCATAATCCATGGATTGTTTTACAAACTGTTTCGAAAGATGAGTTGGAAAGACAACTGGCTAAACCTGCATTTAAAAACAGGATTGATGAACTGATCAAATTAAAAGAATTATCAGCATCGGAAGAAGGGTGGTTTAAACATGCGCATCCAAACTCATCGTTGTCATGCATCGCTTACTTCAGTATGGAATATATGTTGAGTGAAGCTTTGCCAATTTATGTTGGCGGGCTTGGTAATGCTGCAGGTGACCAGTTAAAGGCTGCAAGCGATTTGAATGTGCCTGTTGTTGCAATTGGTTTGTTATACGGGCAAGGATATTTTCACCAGGAGATTAATAAAGATGGTTCGCAACTCGCATTGTTTCCATATAACGACCCGGGTCAATTACCCATCACACCGTTGCGTTTGCCAAATGGTGAATGGTTACGTATAAAAATTAATTTACCTGGTTATCCGGTTTGGCTGCGCACATGGCAGGTACAGGTGGGAAAGTGCAAACTGTATTTGTTGGATAGTAATGATGCTGCTAATCTTCCCTGGTATCGTGGCATCACCAATGAAATTTATGGTGGTGATAAAGAAACACGCATCAAGCAGGAAATTGTTTTAGGTATTGGCGGATGGAAATTATTACTTGCATTAAACGTTCATCCTGAAGTCTGCCACATGAATGAAGGTCATGCGGCTTTTCTTGTACTCGAACGCGCAAATGATTTTATGAAATCAAATAATGTTTCTTTTCATGAGGCGTTAGCAGTTACACGTGCAGGTAATATATTCACAACACATACAGCTGTTGCTGCGAGCTTCGACCATTTTAGTCCGCAGTTGATGGAACAATACTTCAATGCTTATGCAAGAGATGAACTCAATATTTCTTTGAATAAATTAATGGCGCTTGGAAGACAGTATGCTAACAACTCATCAGAAAGTTTTAACATGGCTTATCTCGCTATCCGCGGAAGTGGTGCTGTAAATGGCGTAAGCAGTTTGCATGGTCAGGTAAGCCGTCATTTGTTTCAGCCATTATTTGAACGCTTCCCAACAACTGAAGTGCCGGTTAGTTATGTAACAAATGGTGTGCACATGCCAAGCTGGGATTCTGAATCTGCTGATGCACTATGGACGGAAGCTTGTGGTAAAGACCGGTGGAAAGGTGATCTTGAAACGCTGCATGAAAATATTTATAAAGTGCCTGATGAAAAGTTGTGGCAGATGCGTACTGCTGCACGAAAAAATCTTGTTGATTATGTAAGAAAAAGATTTGAGCGGCAGGTTGCTGTTACAGGTCAGCCGGAAATTATTGAAGCCGCTAAAAACGTTTTAGATGAGCATGTTTTAACGCTTGGTTTTGCAAGAAGATTTGTGCCGTATAAACGACCAACATTGTTGCTGCATGATGAAGAAAGATTTGTACGCATACTTACCAATAATGAAAATCCCGTTCAATTAGTTATTGCCGGTAAAGCACCGCCTTTTGATGATGAAGGAAAAGCGCTCATTCAAAAATGGATTCAATTTATAGCTAAATATAATTTGCATAAACACGTAGTTTTTTTAAGTGATTATGATATGCTGATGACCGAAAATTTAGTGCAGGGTGTTGATGTTTGGATGAACACACCGCGCCGTCCATGGGAGGCGTGCGGAACAAGCGGTATGAAGGTGTTGGTGAATGGTGGAATTAATGTATCCGAACTCGATGGCTGGTGGGCGGAAGCATACACGCCGGAAGCAGGCTGGGCAATTGGGGACATGCAGGAACATGGTGAAGATTTTACCTGGGACGCTGTTGAGGCAAATGCATTGTATAATATTTTGGAACAACAGATAATTCCTGAATTTTACAAGCGCAATGAAAAAAATATTCCAACAACATGGATTGGAAAAATGCGAAACAGCATGGCAACATTAACGCCGCAATTTTCTGCTAACAGAACATTGCGTGAATACACAGAAAAATATTATTTGCCTGCGGCTGAAAAATATTTGCAGCGCGCGGCTAATAAAGGTGACGTTGGTAAAAGAATCGTAAATGCTTCAAACGAATTAACAAG
>JAICKT010000072.1 GCA_025927795.1 Parafilimonas sp.
GAAGCGCTTGCCAATGCCGCTGCTATTCCGGATTGGTTTTTTGAAGGTGACGCTGTTTACAATGAAACATCGTTAAGTGAACAAGGCAGAGGAAGATTGCCTTTATTTCTGAATGGATATAAAGCAATGTACTTACAGCAAAAAGATTACAGTTATATGAAACTGCGTAATGGTTCATTTAAAGATTATGTACCGGACCATTACCCGCTGGGTTATATGTTGGTTGCTTATGGAAGAGAAAAATATGGTAATAATTTTTGGAAAGATGTTACGCAAAACGCGGTGGCTTACAAATCTTTATTCTACCCAATGCAACATGCAGTTAAAAATTATGCGCATGTTTCTTTTGACTCGTTTGTAAACAATGCATTTGATTATTATCACAAACAATGGAATGGTGAAAACTTTTCCAATTTGCAGTTTGTTGATTCAACAGAAAAGAATAATGTGGTTGATGAAAAATATCCTTACATAACAAATGAAGGTTCCGTTATTGCATTGCATAAAAGTTATAGAGACAATCCATATTTTGAAATAAATCATCTAAATGGCAGTAAAGAAAAAATTGCTGTACAAGATATTAGCTACGATGATTATTTTTCTTATAATAACAACAAGATTGTTTATGCTTCTTATAAGCCTGCTGCGCGTTGGGGCAATAAAGAATACAGTGAAATAAGACTGATTGATGTTGCAACAAAGCAAGAGAAAAAAATTACTTCACGTACAAGATATTTTTCACCTGATATTTCGCATGATGGAAAAATGATTGTTGCTGTTGAATTACCAATAAATCAAACTTCAAAACTTGTATTGCTCGATGTAAAAGGAAATTTTTTAAGAACCAATCTGAATAAAGATGGGCATATTTTTTCTTATCCAAAATTTTCTGCTGATGATAAATTCATTTATGTGTGTGATAGAAATGCAGAAGGTGAAATGACTATTTTAAAAAGATCTATTGATGATGAAAGTTCAAATGAAATCCTTCCATACAAAAACAGAATTATTGGTTTTCCTGTTGTAAAAAATGATACATTGTTTTATTCGTGCTCAGATAATGGTAACGATGAAATTTGGGCTTACGTCAGTTCGCTAAATAAAAATTATCGTGTTGCAACTGCAACAACAGGTTTATACCAGGCATTCATTATCAATAATAAAATTCTTACATCAGCATTTACCGCAGATGGTTACAGACTTGCATTTATCAAACCTGTTTGGCAAGAAATAAATAGCAGTGATACTTTAAAACCATTGTATGTTTCAAAACCATTTAATCAGTCGTCAAATAACCTGCTTCAAAATATTGATGTAAAAAATTTTCCCGCTAAAAACTATTCAAAGTTTTCTCATCCATTTAATTTTCATAGCTGGAACCCATATTTCGATGACCCTGATTATTCTTTCATTTTATATGGACAAAATGTTTTGAACACTGTTCAAAGCCAGTTGTATTACACATACAATCGTGATGAAAGTTTTCATCGTGCCGGTTATACGGGAATTTATGGTGGTTGGTTTGTACAACCGTTTGTTGATATAAACCAAACATGGCATCACACTGCAACTTTAAATGCGGATACTTCATTACATTGGAATGAAACAAAATTTGCTGCAGGTTTGCAACTGCCTTTAAATTTTTCAGGTGGAAAATTTTATCGTTATCTTACTTTAAAATCTTCTTATAATTTAAGTGCAATTAAATGGCAGGGTTTAGCAAAGCGAACCTTACAAAATTCAAATTTTAATTATTTAGAAAGCCGTATTACTTATTCGCAATATATTCAACAAGCGATACAAAATATTTATCCGCGGTTTGGCCAATCTGTTTCGCTTCAATACAGAACCGGAAGTACGGCACATCAATTTTTAGTTAACGGCAATTTTTATTTTCCGGGTTTAATTAAAACGCACAGCATCGTTATTAACCTTGCATATCAATTTAGAGACACATCAGGCAAATATTATTTTGATAACAATTTTCCTTTTTCAAGAGGATATAATGCAGTTGATTACCCAAGATTATTTAAAGCCGGTTTCAATTATCATTTTAAATTATTTTATCCTGACTGGGGTTTTGGAAACATTGTTTATTTCCTGCGAATTCGCGGTAATGTTTTTTATGATTTTACGCAAGCTACCAGTTTGCGTACATGCAATCGCTATAATTTTAATTCTGTTGGAGGAGAAATATTTTTTGATACAAAATGGTGGAACCAGCAACCGGTTACTTTTGGCATTCGTTATAGCCGGCTTTTAGATATTGATATTAAAGGAGCAACGCCAAATCAATGGTCAATTATAGTTCCGTTAAATCTTTAACTAATTTTTACTGTTAATTTTCATATTTCGCTGTATTCCTATATCTTTGCGCTCCCAAATTTATGTCCAAACAGCCATTGATTCAACAAGACGGAAGTATAATTGAAGCGCTTGGCAACGCCATGTTTAGATTAAAACTGGAAAACGGGCACGAAATTCTGGCGACAATCTCCGGCAAAATGCGCATGCACTACATACGAATTTTACCTGGTGATAAAGTAAAAGTAGAAATGAGTCCTTACGATTTATCGAGAGGGCGCATTATTTTAAGATATAAATAATAACAGGCTGAAAGCTAAAAGCTGAAAGCGGAAAGCAAGACAATATGAAAGTGAGAGCTTCTATTAAAAAACGCAGCGTAGATTGCAAAATCGTTAAGAGAAAAGGCAAGCTGTATGTAATTAACAAAAAGAACCCCCGCTTTAAACAAAGACAAGGGTAGTAATTTAAAATTGAAAATTTAAAATAATCTATGGCTCGTATTGCCGGTGTTGATTTACCAAAAAATAAAAGAGGCGAAATTGGACTAACCTATATATATGGTATTGGTCGCTCAACCGCCCGTTATATTCTTGATAAGGCAAATATTAATTACGATAAAAAAGTAAACGATTGGGATGACGATGATTTAAATCACATCCGTTCAATTATTACTGATGAAATAAAAGTGGAAGGTGCTTTGCGAAGTGAAGTGCAGATGAGCATTAAACGCTTATTGGATATTGCCTGCTATCGCGGTCTTCGTCATCGTAAAGGCTTACCGGTTCGCGGACAACGCACACGTACCAATAGCCGGACAAGAAAAGGAAAACGTAAAACAGTTGCAGGTAAAAAGAAAGCTCCTAAGAAATAAATAAAATCCGAAATCTGAATTCAGATTTCGATATTAAAATATTCGAATTTCAAATACATGGCTAAAGCAGCAAAAGCACAACCAAGTGCTAAAACAGCAGCAAAAAAAAGAATCGTAAAAGTAGATGCGTATGGTGATGCACACATCAATGCTACTTTCAATAACCTTATTGTTTCGCTAACCAATAAACAGGGACAGGTAATCAGTTGGTCATCTGCCGGTAAAATGGGATTTCGTGGTTCTAAAAAGAACACACCTTATGCAGCACAAATGGCTGCACAGGATGCTGCAAAAGTGGCTGTAGATGCAGGTTTGAAAAGAGTGGATGTTTATGTAAAAGGTCCTGGTGCAGGTCGTGAAAGTGCAATTCGTGGCTTGGCACAAAATGGCATTGAAATTTCAATGATTAGAGACGTAACACCATTACCACATAATGGTTGTCGTCCGCCGAAGAAAAGAAGAGTATAACAATTTCTGATTTGGAGATTTCTGATTTGCGGATTTATTTAAAATCTCAAAATCTGGCAATCTCTCAATCTCAAAATTTAATAATAGGGTGCAGCATTTATTTTAAGATTTTTATTGATGCCGCATCGTCACCAAAAAATCAATACATAATTATGGCACGTTACAACGGTCCAAAAACAAAGATTAGCCGCATATTCGGCGAGCCTATTTTAGGCAATGGAAAATGGTTAGGAAAAAACAGTAATCCTCCCGGTCAGCACGGTGCTTCCCGCAAAAGAAAAACTTTAGGCGAATATGCTATTCAGCTTAAAGAAAAACAAAAAGCAAAATACACGTACGGTGTTTTAGAGCGCCAATTTCGCAAAACATTTGAAGAGGCTTCGCGCTTAAAAGGTGTAACAGGCGAAAATCTTATTAAGTTATTGGAAGCACGCCTTGACAATGCAGTTTTTCGTTTAGGCATTGCACCTTCAAGACCTGCAGCCCGCCAGTTAGTTTCACACAAGCATGTTACAGTAAATGGAACAGTGGTAAATATTCCTTCTTACCAGTTAAAGCCGGGTGATAAAGTTTCACTGAAAGAAAAAAGCAATAACAATTCTTCTATCACCAGTCAAATTCGAGGCAAGAGTCCAAAGTTTAATTGGCTCGATTGGAATGAAACAGAAAAGCTAGGAACATTTATAACTTATCCTGAAAGAGAAAGCGTTCCGGAAAATATCAAAGAACAATTAATCGTGGAATTATATAGTAAATAATTTTTGATTAGCATTGAAAATCACTTACAAACAATAAAACAAAGGAATATAAAATGGCCATTTTAAATTTCCAGAAACCAGATAAAATCATCTTACAAAAAGCAACTGATTTTGAAGGTTCATTCGAATTTCGCCCTTTGGAACAGGGCTATGGTTTAACAATCGGTAACGCATTACGCAGGGTTTTATTAAGCAGCCTTGAAGGTTATGCAATTACCGGGATAAAAATTGAAGGCGTTGATCATGAATTTGCAACAGTAAAAGGCGTTACTGAAGATGTAACTGAAATTATTCTTAACCTGAAGCAGGTGAGATTTAGAAAAACAGTTGAACACGATGTAGCAAGTGAAAAAGTAATGATGAACATTAAAGGCAAATCTGAATTTAATGCCGGCATGTTAAATGAAAGCATGCAAAGTTTCCAGGTTATGAACCCGGAACTTGTTATTTGTACGATGGATACTTCAGGTAAACTTGACATTGAATTAACGATTTCAAAAGGCCGTGGTTATGTGCCTTCTGAAGAAAATCGCGGTAAGGATTTGCCACTTGGTTACATTCCGATTGATTCAATTCATACACCCATCAAGAATGTAAAATATGCAGTGGAGAATTATCGTGTAGAACAAAGAACAGACTATGAAAAACTGTTGCTTGATGTTGCTACTGATGGTACTATTCATCCTGAAGAAGCAGTTAAACAAGCTTCACGCATATTGATTCAGCATTTAATGATCATCACTGATGAAAACATCACATTCGATAATAAAGAAGATCATAAAGAAGATGTAGTTGATGAACAAATGCTGCAATTACGCAAAGTATTAAAAACACCATTAGAAGATTTGGATCTTTCAGTTCGTGCGTTCAACTGTTTGAAAGCTGCAAAAATTAACAGCTTAAGCGAGTTGGTTCAATACGAACAAGAAGACTTAATGAAGTTCCGCAACTTCGGTCAGAAATCTTTAAGCGAAATTGAACAAGTGCTTGGCGAGAGAGGTTTGCATTTTGGAATGGATCTAAGCAAGATGGGTTTAGATGATATTGGATAATTCAGCTAACGGCTATTAGCCATTAGCTATAGCTTTTTATAACAGCTTTGTAATTCCCTGACCACGGTACAAGGCTAAAAATTTTAATCATGCGTCACGGAGATAAAATAAAAAACTTAAGCAGAACAAAATCACACAGAGATGCACTCCTTGCAAATCTTGGCAGCCAGTTAATCGTAAATAAACGAATTGTTACTACGCTGGCAAAGGCAAAAGCATTAAGAGTTTATGTTGAACCTTTAATTACAAAAACACGTAAAGGTGAAAGCCAGGAGCAAATCATGCACCAGCATCGTGTAGTGTTTAGTTATTTGAAAGATAAGCATGCAGTAAAAGAATTGTTTACTGTCGTTGCCCCAAAAGTTTCAGGTCGTCCAGGTGGTTATACACGTATTATAAAATTAGGAACACGTACAGGTGATAATGCAGAGCTTGCTTTAATTGAGTTGGTTGATTTTAATGATGTGTATGGTAAAGCTGCTGCAACTACAACAGAAGCCGGAAAAAGAACACGCCGTGGACGCAGTAAAAAATCTTCTTCTGCAAAAACTGAAACAACTGAAGCTAAGCCTGCAGAAGTTTCAAATGAAGCAAATGCTAACGCTGCAACACCTTCTGAAGAATCTGCACAACCTCCTGTCGAAGGTGAAACAAATATTGAAAAAGGAACTGAAGAATAGAAATTATATTTTTACAAGAAAAGGCAAAATCAAAATGGTTTTGCCTTTTTTATTTTATGCTGATGAGCAGTTACAATTTTTTCAGCAAATCGACTACACCTTCTTTCTTTAAAATTAAATATCCAAGCCTGTCGTTGCTAATACCTTCTTTTAGATTATAATTAAAATAAAGCTGCTCATCTTTTACCTCTGTTTCAAAATATCTGAACTGAATATTGGAATATTGCTTCAGCGAATCACCAATTTCATACAAATGTGTTGAAAGAATAAATAAAGCATTATCAATTTTCCGCAATCCTTCAATAACAACCGTACTGCACTTCATCGCATCCTGCACATTTGTTCCTTTAAATAATTCATCAATTAATACAAGCCAGGTTTTGCCATCTGTAATTTGTTCAATGGTTTTACGAATGCGCTGCACTTCATTAAAAAAATAACTCTCGCCCTTTATAACATTATCAATAACATGAATGTTGCTAATTAATCCATCCAAAAAATTTAATTGTAAATTTTCAGCAGGCACGCCCATACCAATATGTGCGAGATAAGCACTAATACCAACCGCTTTTATAAATGTACTTTTACCTGCCATGTTTGCACCGGTAAGAAATAAAAAATTTTGCTGTGGTATTAATTTGATATCGTATGCAACAGGCGTTGGCAACAAAGGATGATACAACTGGTGCGCTTCAAAATGCGGAACAATATTTTGCGTGAATTGAGGAAATGAAAATTTATATTTAACATGCGCAGTTGCCATGCTGTAAAATGCATCGAGCCTGCTGTATATTTCTAATAAATCATCTGCATCTTGTTTATAATTATTGCGGATAAAAAATCCATAACGAAGTATAGTTTGCTTTGATATTTTTTGCGATTTTTTAAACCGGATAATTTGCTGCGCCACAGGTTTATTGGTTAACATTTTTATACGCTGAAGCATTACATCTAAAGCCGGAGGATTATCTTCTTTATTTAGCAGCTCATATATTTTTGAAATGCCCTGCAGGAAATCTATAAAATGTGAAACCGAATATTTCACTAATGAAAAATCTGCCGCATTAAAAATTTTATACAGGCTGCTGTTCACGGTATTAGCTCGCGAAGGAATGCTGCCTACCTGTGATTCATAAAATTTTTCAATCATTAAAACCGAGCCATTTGAAATAGATGTTGGCCAAGCTTCCTGCACTTCAATAATACGCTGTAATAATTGTTGCCGCTCTGTTATTTCTTTAACTGATATTAATGGATGTTTCAGATAATACTCCAGCCACAATTTGCCATTGTTCGTTTTGCAAAAATCAAGATGATGCAGTAACGATTCCTCTTCATTATTATCGAGTATGGAAAGATCGTATAGAGTTGTTTTATCAATAATCATGTTTAAACTTACCGGTTAAACTTTAAACGCATTCCCTTATTAGATTCATCAAACTCATTATTTTCATAAACAAGGTTACCATTTATTAAAGTATGGGTAACGGACGAAGGAAAAGTAAATTTCTCCAACGGACTCCATCCACATTTATACAAAATATTTTCTTTGTTTACAGTGAATGGTTTATTCAAATCTACAAGTACCAAATCTGCAAAATAATTTTCACGAATGAAACCACGGTCTTCGATTTGAAAACAGGTTGCAACTGCATGACTCATTTTTTCTGCAATCTTTTCAAGCGTAATTTTTCCTTCTTTATAATAATGCAACATTAACATTAATGAATGTTGAACTAATGGCAAACCTGCATGCGCTTTTTCATAAGGTTCATTCTTTTCTTCCCATGTATGCGGCGCATGATCAGTGGCAATTACATCAAGTCTCTCATCCAGCAAAGCATTCCACAATGCTGCTTTATTGTTAGGTGATTTTATTGCGGGATTACATTTAATAAGATTGCCTAATCTTTTATAATCATCACTTGTAAAATGCAAATGATGTACACAAACTTCCGCGGTAATCTTCTTTTCTTTTAGAGGAATTAAATTAGTAAAGAGTTGCAATTCCTTTTCTGTGGTAATATGCAAAATATGTAAACGACTGCCATATTTTTTTGCATATTGAATTGCTTTGAAAGAAGATTCAAAGCATGCTTCTTCATTTCTTATAACAGGATGATCTGATGCCTCAAGTGTCCCCTTTTCCGCTTTTAGTTTTGCATAATTTTCTTTGATGATTTTTTCATCTTCACAATGCGTAGCAATTAATAATTCTGAGTTAGAAAATATTTTATCCAATGCAAGCGGGTTATCAACCAATAAATTTCCTGTTGATGAACCCATAAAAATTTTTATACCGCAGATATCTTTTCTTTTTTCGTTACAACGCATTACTTCATCATAATTATCGTTGCTCGTACCCATAAAAAAAGAATAATTACCAAGGGAAGTATGCTTTCCAATTTCGTATTTGTCTTCCAGCAATTTTTGTGTGAATGCCGGTGGTTGCGTGTTAGGCATTTCCATAAAACTTGTAACACCACCCGCAACAGCCGCCTTCGATTCAGTATAAATCGTTGCTTTATGTGTTAAGCCGGGTTCACGAAAATGTACCTGGTCATCAATTGCGCCGGGAAATAAATATAATCCTGCTGCATTAATTTCCTTTATAGAATAATTTAAACTGATATGCGGAGCAATCTTTTCAATCCTTCCATTTTTAATCAGCACATCACTTTGAAAAATTTTATTTTCATTTACTATACTTGCATCTTTAATCAGGTAATTCATATTTGCCGTGTAAAGCTTACCTGCAAATTAATAATACTCACTTCATCAACTAAAAAAATAATTACCGGCTATTAAATTTAAAAAATCAGCATCCTGAAAGTGGAACATGTTTATGCGTTTTTTAGTACATCTAACCGATAATAAAATTTGGCTCACCTAAAATTAATACTTACAAAAAAAAATCTTTCACCTTTGCGAAGCTTAAATAATAAATATGGCAAAAGAACGTAAAGCAGCAGTAGGTTTTATTTTTATTACGTTGTTGATTGATACAATGGGATGGGGACTTATTATTCCTGTATTACCTAAGCTTATTGCAGAATTAAAAAATATTTCCATCAGTGAAGCAAGTGCTTATGGTGGTTTTTTATTATCCACTTATGCTGTAACACAATTTTTATTTGCGCCTGTAATTGGAAATCTAAGCGACAGATACGGACGCCGGCCAGTTATATTATCATCGTTGCTTGGCTTTGGTATCGATTATATCATTCTTGCATTAGCACCAACATTCGGTTGGCTATTTCTTGGGCGCGTTATAGCAGGCATTACAGGTGCAAGTTTTACAACTGCATCTGCATACATTGCTGACGTAAGTACACCTGAAACAAGAGCAAAAAATTTTGGAATGATTGGTGCTGCATTTGGTTTGGGTTTTATAATCGGTCCTGCATTAGGTGGTTTATTAGCAGGCTGGGGGATAAGAGCTCCTTTTTATGCAGCAGCAGGTCTTTGTTTATTAAATGCATTGTATGGTTATTTTGTTTTGCCAGAATCATTAAACGAAGAATACCGCCGCACGTTTGATTGGAAAAAAGCAAACCCTTTCGGCTCATTACAATTTTTAAGAAGAACGCCAGCCATTAGTGGTCTTGCAATTTGTTTTTTTCTTATCTATTTGGCTGCGCAGGCAATACAAGGCAACTGGAGTTTTTTTACCATGTATCGTTTTCACTGGACGCCGGGACTGGTAGGCATTTCGCTGGCTGTTGTTGGAGTGCTTGTTGGCGGTGTGCAGGTGGGTTTAACAAGAGTTCTTAATCCAAAAATTGGTGATGAAAAAAGTATTTATCTCGGGTTGATTTTATATACAATCGGGTTGGTATTATTTTCATTTGCTTCATCAACATGGATGATGTTTGTATTTCTTATTCCATATTGCATAGGCGGTATTGCGGGACCTTCGTTGCAATCAACACTTGCAGGACATGTTGCACCAAACCAGCAGGGACAATTGCAGGGTGCATTAACAAGCCTTATGAGTCTTACTACAATCATTGGTCCGCTTATTATGAATAACCTGTTTACTTTTTTCACAAGCTCGAAAGCTCCGTTTCAATTTCCGGGTGTATCTTTTTTATTAGGCGCAATCTTTATGTTGTTAAGCCTGATTATTGTATGGGCTGTTTTAAGCCGGGAGAAGAAACTTGTAGCGCAAACATTAGATAGTTAGGTGAGTTCAGAATAAGTTCTCATTCTTTAAAACGATATAAAATAAAATAATCGCTGTGTGCGCCGTCATGTCGAGGAACGAGACATCCAATGAATTTTTAGCTATTATAAATTTAAGAGATTTCTCCTGCGTAGAAATGACGTCCTAAGTGCTTCACTTCTTTTCTTGCTTTCTAAAATTTAGGATAGCATTGAATGTCTTTTATGTTTAATAATAAAAATTATTAACGCATTCACATTAATCAGTAATTTTTAAAGCAGAAATATTTTTTTTATTGTATTGATTGAATATCTCCGTTTACAATCTTTATAAAATAAATTTTTTTGTTTTCGAGATAATCAGGAATGAAAGAAGTTTTTGAAAGCCTGATGGGTGCAAAATCGTAATCATTACAAACGGTATAAGAAGTATCAGAAATGTTATTGATAAAATTATCGGGATATTTCAAAAGCAATTTTGTAAAATGATACATGCTTTCAAATCCTTTAAAAACCATATCACTTGGCCTTGCGTAAAAATTGGTTTTATAAGTTTCGGATATGCTGTTCAACACATTTGTCGTGCGCAAATAATCATACGATGTAGAAATAATAATTTGAAGTTTATCAGCGGAACTTCCTGTGGTTTCATTCAGTCCGCTCCATGTTGGCATGCCTGTAACTATGCAACGATATGAATCTCCATTATCATTTAAAACTTTAATAAGTGAGCTTCCAAAATTTTCATTTAATGTTCCGCATAAAATTAAATTTTGTCTTGTACTGTCGAGATGTTTTAAAACATCATCATCAGAAAAATTATCGTTTAAAATAATGGTTGAAAAATTTAATGTTCGATTTTTATTTAATCCAGCAAACTCTTTAGTAATCGCATCTTCCAGCGAACCATTTTTGGTGAAATAAATTATTTTTTGTCCACGATAATTACTGTCAAGATATTTATAAATCGCATTGATATGTGTTTGCCATGTTGGATTAACCATTGCAAAAAAAGGGTTGTAACTGAGATAAGCATTTGTTGGATACGTTTCAGAAATCACTGGTATGCTGTTCTTACCAGAGAAATCAGAAATATATTTTTGTTCATTCAATGACGATAGTGAAGCTATAATCAAAGAAAAATTTAAAGGCTGCATTTCACCAAGCAATTGCTGAATGGTTTGTCCGCGTTTATGTGTATCATAAATCCAAACTTCAATATTCGCATTTTCTTTTTGCAAAGAATCAATTGCCATCATCACGCCGTTATAAAACTCAAGTCCTTCCAAAAAAAACTGCGGAATTTTTGTATTGCTCAAATTATATTCATAACCATTAAATGCAGAATCTAAATATAAAGGCGCAAGCACGGCAACCCGAACCGGTGAAAGTGTTGTGTCATTTGCAGATGCATATTTTATAAATGAAATACAGATTAAGAGCAGGGTGAAAATTTTTCTATGTAATTGCATATTGACGGAAAACAAATTTAAGCCTATTCCCATTCAATTGTTGCAGGAGGTTTACTGCTTATATCGTAAACAACTCGATTTATGCCACGAATATTATTAATGATTTCGCTGGAAACATGTGCAAGAAATTCATAAGGCAGATGCGCCCAATCGGCAGTCATTCCATCAACCGATGTTACAGCCCGCAGTGCGACAGTATATTCGTAAGTGCGTTCATCGCCCATAACGCCTACACTTTTCACAGGCAATAAAATTGCAGCAGCCTGCCAAACTTTATCGTATAAATCTTTTTCTTTTAATGATGAGATAAAAATATCATCTGCCTGTTGCAGCAGTTTAACTTTTTCTTCTGTTATATCACTCAAAATTCTTATTGCCAAACCAGGACCGGGGAACGGATGACGATGAATCATTTCATCAGGAATACCTAATTCCAAACCAACTTTTCTTACTTCATCTTTAAATAAAAAACGTAAAGGCTCAACCAATTTAAGATGCATTTTTTCAGGCAAGCCGCCAACATTATGATGCGATTTGATTGTCATGGATGGACCGTGTACACTTATACTTTCAATCACATCTGGATAAATTGTTCCCTGTCCTAAAAATTTTGCTTCACTGATTTTTAAAGCCTCATCATGAAAAACATCAATAAAAGTTTTACCAATTGCTTTGCGTTTTTCTTCGGGATCAGTCTTATCTTTTAAAGCTGAATAAAATTGTTCTTTCGCATCAATGCCGGTAACATTAAGTTCAAGTTTTTTATACGTTTCTAAAACAGATTCAAATTCATTTTTACGCAGCACACCGTTATCAACAAAAATT
Source organism: Parafilimonas sp. (assembly GCA_025927795.1). Taxonomy (GTDB): domain Bacteria; phylum Bacteroidota; class Bacteroidia; order Chitinophagales; family Chitinophagaceae; genus Parafilimonas. Next base: position 12,598 of record JAICKT010000072.1, read on the forward strand.
CCATGCAAACGATCACCAATTGCCTTGTTAATTAATGTTGCTGCAACTGTGCTATCCACACCACCGCTCAAAGCCATTATTACATGCGCATCACCGATTTGTTGTTTAAGCGATTCAACTGTTTCATGAATGAAAGAAGCCGGTGTCCAATCCTGTTTACATCCGCAAATATTTACAAGAAAATTTTTAATAATTTTTTTTCCTTCAGTTGAATGATACACTTCAGGATGAAACTGTATGCCGTATAATGGTTTCCAATTTGCAGTTTCCGGTTCTCCGTTTACCGCTAACTGTTCACCATTTACTGCTAACTTTTTAAACGCTGCAACAGGAATACTTGCAGTCGTCGCCAACAATTCAAAACCATCAGGCAATTGTGTAATCGTATCACTATGGCTCATCCAAACCTGGCTGTCATCAACAACATCATTAAATAAAATATCGTCTTTTTGTTTATGCAATTTTGCTCTGCCAAATTCTCTTTTGTTAGATTTTTCAACCTTACCGCCAAATTCTTTTGCTGTTAACTGCGCTCCATAACAAACACCTAAAACAGGCGTTGTTTTTATGAACGAAGGAATATCAACACCCGGCGCATTTGCTTCGTTTACACTAAATGGAGAGCCGCTTAAAATAATTCCTTTTAAAGATTTATCTGCTGTGAATTTTTGATGATACGGAATGATTTCGCAATAAATATTTGCCTCTCTTACGGCACGTGCAATTAATTGTGTGTATTGACTTCCAAAATCAAGAATAAGAATTTTTTCTGTCATAGAAAGCGCGAAGATAACACGAAGTATGAAATATGAAGAATGAGGCATAAAGTAATTACCCACTATTCACTGTTCTAAAAGCACATAAGTTTTATATTCTTAATTTGATTTATCTGTATAAAAGAAAGATGATAGTCACCAAACTGCACGATTGCGCATAATGGTGCACTTTTTTGTATTTTGGATACTCATGAGCTTTATTATTTACACACCTTGCAATATTCTTCAGTCATGTGTAAAAGCTTTTGCCATCAGCGAATCAGCAGAAGAACAAATATATAAAGTGCTGCCGGGCACAGGGCTTGTTATCGGCTTTCAATACAAAGGACAACTTTCGCGCATTGAAAATGAAAAATTAAAACCCCTCAATTCGGCAGGACTTACAGGATTACATGATAGCTTTCATGTTTTTAAAAATGCGGCAGGCACCGGCACAGTGCTGGTTTATTTTAAAGAAGCCGGTGCAGCTCAATTTTTTAATATGCCTTTGCATGAATTATTTAAAGAAAGTATTTCGCTTGAAAACTTTATGCTTCGTTCAGAATTATTAATAGTGGAAGAAAAATTGTGTGAATCAAAAACAAATGAAAAAAGAATTAAAATAATTGAGCAGTTTTTAATTACGCGAATGCAGCTTAAAGAACCAGATAATTTAGTGCTCGCAGCTTTATCACTTATTCATAAAACAAGAGGCATTATAAGAATGCAGGAATTACTAAAGCAA
>JAICKT010000334.1 GCA_025927795.1 Parafilimonas sp.
CGAACACAACAATTTAATCAACCCGAATATTCATCACTTGATGTAAAAGACAGTTCAGAATTTATAGAAATAAATGCTGTATTTGGTGGCGTAAAAAAGATTGTTCTTTCAAAGAATTTCAGGGGTGGTGAAATAAACACATTCATGGGCGGCGCAGAAATTAATTTACAACAGGCAGATATAAAACAAACAGTTTCACTTGAAGTAAATAATGTATTCGGCGGTACTAAAATTATTATTCCTTCTAACTGGGATATAAAAAATGAAGTAACCGCAGTGTTCGGCGGTGTTGAAGATAAGCGCAGCATTAACCTGCCAACACCCGATGTTACAAAATCAGTTGTATTAAGAGGAACCTGTGTATTTGGCGGAATAGAAATAAAAAATTTTTAACAACACAATTGTCCAAAAAGAAATGTTTCGATTAATATATGAATGCGTGATAAATTTTAAGCGCAAAACAGAAACATTCACTTAAATAAGAAAATTAAAAACTACACACATGAAATGGTATCTGGCAAAACTGGTTTATCGTATTATTTGTGGTGATGGAAAACATACTGCACAGTTTGATGAGCAGTTGCGGTTAATAAATGCTGAAGATGAGTTACATGCTTTTTATAAAGCGCGATTATTTGGCGAACGTGAACAAGACAATTTTTTAAATGCTGCAGATAAGCCTGTACACTGGAAGTTTATTGATGTTTCAGAAATTCATGAGTTGAATAACCTGAATGATGGTGTTGAAATTTACTCCCGCATATCGGAAGATGAAAATGCAGATATCTATACAAAACTCGTATTGTTACGTGCAGCACATTTGCAGGAAAATTGTATGCATGAAACAGTAAGATTAAATTAATAAATTGGCTGCACACACATCCAATAGACAATTAATTATTACCAATATAATTTGGTGGCTAACAATGAGCATTATCCATTTGTATATAATAATGGATGAAAAGCTCAGCATGAGTGAAAAGATAACTGACAGCATTATAAATTACGGTTTACTTGCCTGCATCAGCATACTTATTACTAATAACATGCGTTATTATTTGCCGCGAAGCGAAAAATATTTCTATGTATTAATTATAAGCGTTGCAGTTACAGGTATCTGGCTTTGGGTTACTAAAATTACACTTGATTTTATATTCAGGAACGATATAAATTATATAAAATATCAGTACAACACATTAGGAATTCGTTTTGGTATCTCACTTTTTTCCTTCGGCTGTCTTACAATGATAAGTTTACTATGGTACACACAGGAGGAGCAAAAACGCATGAACGAACACACAGAAGAAGCAAAACAAATGGCAAAAGATGCAGAACTATATAAACTAAGACAACAATTGCAGCCGCATTTTTTATTCAACAGCTTAAATTCCATCAGCGCATTAACCGGCACACAACCTGAAAAAGCAAGGCACATGATTTTTCAGCTAAGCGAATTTTTGCGCGGCACATTAAAAAAAGACGAGAAACAATGGAATACGCTGGAAGAAGAAATGCAATACCTCGAGCTTTATCTTGAAATAGAAAAAGTAAGATTTGGCCATCGCTTACAAACAAATATTTTTTGTGATGAAGATGCCGTGCTTTTGCAGTTACCTTCAATGTTGCTGCAACCTGTTGTAGAAAATGCAATTAAGTTTGGTTTGTACGATACAACCGGCGAAGTATTAATTAAAGTAGAAGCAAAAAAAGAAGATGATAGTTTAAAAGTAGTTGTTGAAAATCCCTTTGATCCTGAAACAGCACAACCATTAAAGGGAACAGGTTTTGGACTCGCTTCCATTCAGCGAAGATTATTTTTATTATTTGCAAGACAAGATTTATTAAAAACGCAAAAAGAAGACAGCCGCTTTATAACAACTATTCTTATTCCTCAAAAAAATAATCAATCAATTTAATAACAATAATTATTTAAGATGAATGTAATTATTATTGATGATGAGCCGCTGGCAAGAAGTATTGTAAAAGAATACCTGGCAAATTATGCTGATATAAAAATTATTGCTGAATGCAATGATGGATTTGAAGGGTTAAAAGCAATTCAACAGCACGAACCTGAATTAATTTTTCTTGATATACAAATGCCGAAAATTAATGGCTTTGAAATGCTAGAGCTGATTGAAAATCCACCGGAGGTAATTTTTACTACTGCATTTGATGAATATGCCATTAAAGCTTTTGAAAGTAATGCAGTGGATTATTTATTAAAACCATTTAGCAAAGAAAGATTTGATAAAGCGATGCAGAAATATCTAAGCCAGCAAAAAGTTTCTGCAGAAAAAACAGAAGCTGTTTTAGAAAGCGCTGCACAATCTCCAATACAACAAAATCGTGTAGTGGTAAAAGATGGCAGCAAGATTAAAATAATTCCTGTTTCACAAATTCAATACCTCGAAGCCGCAGATGATTATGTAAAGATTTTTATACAGGAAGGTTCATTTCTCAAGAAAAAAACAATGAGCTATTTTGAAGACTCTTTACGAGCTTTTCATTTTGTGCGTGTGCATCGTTCGTACATAGTAAATACACAATTAATTACACGTATTGATGCATATGAAAAAGATAGTCATTTATTATTATTAAGTACAGGAGCAAAACTGCCTGTAAGTAAAGCAGGCTATGCAAAACTGAAAGATGTTTTAGGTATTTGAACTTTCAATTAAAAACAGAATGGATAAGTGAACGATGTTAGGATAAAGCAACTAAACTAATTTTAAAATAATTCATAAATGGAATTCAATCCACACAACAATGTAATTAAACTCTGTGTTCAAGGCATGGATGCGGAAGAAAAAGGCAAACCCGAAGAAGCAAGCAAAATATTTTTTCAAGCCTGGAATGAAGCGACAAACCACTTTGAAAAGTTTACTGCTGCTTATTATTTGGCCCGACATCAAAAGAATGTTCGCGACAAATTAAAATGGCTCGAAACATCTTTGCAGTTTGCATTAAAAATAAATGACGTAACTGTTAATGGTGCTTTTCCTTCTCTATATTCAAACATTGCTAAATGTTATGAGGACTTAAGTGATGCTGACAATGCAAAAAAGAATCATGAATTAGCAAATTCGTTCACGAATAACCCGTCTGACAATGGTCCGTTTTATCACGGAACAAGGGCAGATTTACAGGTTGGCGATTTGCTAACAGCAGGTTCCACATCTAATTATAATTCAAATCTTACAATGAATCACATTTATTTCACAGCCATCGTTAATGGCGCAGGGCTTGCTGCAGCATTAGCTAAAGGTGATGGATGTGAACGTGTTTATATTATTGAACCTACTGGAAGCTTTGAAAATGATCCGAACGTTACTAACAAAAAATTTCCAGGCAATCCAACGCGCTCATATCGCAGCAAAGCACCATTAAAAATCGTTGGCGAAGTAACCGATTGGGTAAAACAAACACCTGAGCAACTTAAAAACTGGCGCGAAAAGTTGGCGAATAATAAAGGAGAAATTATTAATTAATTTCCATGATGCCATACCTTAACTATTGGAAGTAATTTTCTTATGATCAACAATAAAATGGCGAACATTCTTCCCTGCAAGATGTTCTAAAAGCACTGAGCAATAACAAGGCACATTGCCGCATTCAGCAGTAATAAACATCAGCAATAAACATTCATTTATCTTTGGTATGAGCAGCGAATGCTCTGCCAATTATATAAATATGCCGAACGCTGTGTAATGCCTGGCAGCATTGCTAACTTTAATTGCGAAGTAATCAGAATTATATTAAATAAACATGAAGTGAGTAGACTTTCTGGAATGTTTGCTACACCAAAGCAAAAAACGAACAGAAAAAAATATTACATTTAAAAACAAAATATGAGAAAACTAATTGCGGCAATCAATATAACACTTGACGGCTTCTGCAACCACACGGCAATGATTGCCGATGAAGAAATACATCAACATTATAATGAGCTATTAAGTAACGCAGACACTCTTATATATGGAAGGATAACATATCAACTTATGGAAAGTTATTGGCCATCTGTTGTAAAAAATCCTACCGGCAACAAGCCAATGGATGAATTTGCAGTATTGATAGACAATATTTCAAAGATTGTTTTTTCACGCACGCTTCAACAGGTTGATTGGAAAAATACAAAATTGAAAAACAAAATAATTAAAGAAGAAGTTTTAGAACTTAAGCAACAAGCGGGTAAAAACATTTTAGTTGGCAGCCCAAGTTTAATAATAGCCTTAATGCAACTTGACTTAATTGATGAGTACCAGCTTAACGTTCAGCCAATTATTTTAGGAAGCGGCTTACCATTATTTAAAAACGTGAAGGATAGGATTAATCTTAAACTTTTAAAAACAAAAACATTCGGTTGTGGCGCAATAACTCTTTACTATGAGCCGGCAAAAAAATAGAGAGCATAGTTAAACTACAGATTGTTGTGACGACATAAATTGATAAGCAAACAAAAGAAATGATAAACTCTGCTAATATTAAAATCCATTTTTATGCATTGATGGCTTACGCGGAAATTTTACTGGTAGGATTGATTGTAATACTTATCAGTTCATTAATTTTAAAATGAAAAGCAATAAATACAAACAATCTAATAATCAAATAAAATGAAAAAAGTAACAGGGATTGGCGGCATTTTTTTCAAATGCAAAGATCCAAACGCAATTAACGAATGGTATAAAAAATATCTTGGATTTGACACAACCCAATATGGAACAAGCTTTGAATGGCTGCAAGTTGATGACAGCACCAAAAAAGGGCTTACGCAGTGGAATCCCTTTAAAGAAACAACGAAATACTTTGAGCCTTCAACAAAAGACTTTATGATAAATTACAGAGTAGAGAATTTAGAAGTATTAGTTGAAGAGTTAAGAAAGGAAAACATAACAATTGTTGACAAAATTGAGACTTATGAGTATGGAAAATTTGTTCATATTTTAGACCTGGAAGGAAACAAAATTCAATTATGGGAACCTGCAGACGAATAGCTGAGGACGAACAAAATAGAAATGCACAACATTAAGTTTAGCAATATCAGGAAGTAGTGTAACTTAACAGGCAACTGCAACTTGTCCGGAATAGCACCGAGCGTTAGAAAGGCACA
>JAICKT010000005.1 GCA_025927795.1 Parafilimonas sp.
GCTGCGCTGTTTTTTATTGTTGCTGAAATTTGCATCGGAGAATTTTTATTTTAAACTGTGATAAGCTTTTAAAACAAGTTTTTAGTGTTGTAAAAAATCACACTTTGTTTAATAACTCTTATCTAAAAAATAATTACTGATTTATTTGGTTTTTTTACACAGTTCATGTTGAGCATTCGTCATAGTCATTCGGCAAACCCTAAATTATCAGTCCGCAATGCTTCGTCTGCTAAGTCAAAGCAATGGTATCTATTAAAAATACATCCACCTTTTCTCATTAATCTAAGATTAAATTCTTTGATTGAGTCCAATGCTGGTTCTTCGTCTAAAAAATTTAAAAAGTCTAAACCACTAAGAATAATATTTTGTTGGTCTTGTCCACCTGGTTCATAGAAATGGTCGGTAAAATCTATGGATAAATATTTTTCTTTTAAGTCAGCTTCAGTATAAGCTGCAAAGAGTTTTGATTTGCACAGATGAACACTAATAGCCAAGTCCTTGAATTCTTTTCCGCTTTCAATGTCAATAAATTCATCTTCGTAAATTGTAAGAACTTCCTGCCAAAATATATTCAATCTGCTGAATACTTTATTTCTACCTGCTGGTAAACAAGAACAACTCCAAAATGAATATTCTGTTTTGCAAGGGAAAGGAATTGCATTAAGAACATAGCTCTGCAAGATTTCACAAATTTGTTCAAAGTATTTAGAGCTTTTAAGTTTGGTGAATTTTACAGAATACTTTCTTCGCAGTTCGGGGTAATTAAATCGTTCTGTCTTTAAGCTGTCAACATTTAATTCATAATTGCTCCATTGTTGTTGGTCTCGATTGCTCACAATTAAATCAAGGTCTGTGTCACCTGAAACGATGCTTACAAGATTAATGTTTCTTAAAGATTTTTTTAAATTTTCAAGTTTATAAACAGTCAGCTTTTCAACCTCAGCTAATTTAGTCTTATCCACTTCCTTGAAACTGATATATTCAATATCCAAATGGTTTAGTCTGTGTTGAGCGTGCCGGTTTACCACATCTATTGCTAACCCAACATAATATTCTCCATTCTGAAAATGAAGTATGTAAATTCCACAACGATTATCCTTTGTGAAACAGTCAGCTAAACTTGGTCTGTCCTTAGCATATAAATATTTGTCAAAACCTAAGTCAAGAAATTCTGATTGCATGGTTTGGATGTTCGCAAATGGTGACGCACAACTCAAATATTACCACAACTTACAAATTTTTATTGCGCAAATACAATTAAGCAAAGCTGTATTGCTGTAACGAAAATGAAATACCAAACATTCAATAATCAATTTATAATAATCAAAAAATCTCAATCCTTATCTTCGCCACATGCCTAAAGAAATTGTTTTAAGCGGAATAAGACCAACCGGTTTTTTACATTTCGGAAATTATTTTGGTGCAGTAAAAAACTGGGTGCGCATGCAGGATGAATATGATTGTTATTTCTGCGTGGTTGACTGGCATGGCTTAACTACACATCCGGATACAAAAGAACTGCGTGAAAATGTGCACAGGCTTTTAAGCGAGCTGCTTGCATCTGGGCTTGACCCGGAAAAATCTGTTATTTATGTGCAAAGCAGCATACCCGAAATTGCTGAGTTGTATTTGTATTTAAACATGCTTGCATATAAAGGTGAGCTTGAAAAAACACCTACGTTTAAAGATAAAGTTCGGCAACATCCAAACAATGTAAATGCAGGTTTGCTTACCTATCCCGTACTAATGGCTTCAGATATTTTAGTTCATCGTGCAGTAAAAGTGCCGGTGGGTAAAGACCAGGAGCAACATGTTGAAATTGCAAGAGATTTTGCTGAGCGTTTTAATCGTCGTTATCGCGATGTGTTTCCCTTACCTTATGGATTTAATTATGGTGAGGCGCTTACAAAAATTTTAAGTTTGGATGGCAGCGGAAAAATGAGCAAGAGTGCAAATGAAATGGCAACAATTTATTTGAATGATGATGATGATTTGATTCGCAAAAAAATAATGAAAGCAAAAACAGACAGCGGTCCAACTGAAAAAGGAATGCCCAAGCCTGATTACATTGAAAATTTATTTTTATTAATGCAGATTGTAAGCAAGTATGAAGATGTGGCGCGTTTTGAAACCGATTATGAAAATTGCAGCATTCGTTACGGCGATATGAAAAAACAGTTGGCAGAAGATATGGTTACATTTATAAAACCAATTCGCGAAAAAGCTGTATCAATTAAAAATGATAAAACGTATCTTACAAAAGTTATAAAAATGGGAGAGGAGAAGGCAAGAGCCAATGCAGCAAAAACATTAAAACTTGTTAAAGAGGCAATGAATTTGAATTATGTTTGAAGAAGAGTAAGATTTATGAAGTAAGATATAAGACGTATGAAATTGAGCTGTTGTTTATTTTTAAACTGATAATAATTTTTAACCGCTTAAAAGTTCCTTTAGGGATTTAGGGTATTATGGCTAAACAAAAAAAACCTAAACATATTGCCGTAGCAGGAAATATCGGCGCAGGAAAAACCACACTAACAGAATTGCTGAGCAAACATTATAAATGGATTCCGCAGTTTGAAGACATTGACCACAATCCGTATTTAATGGATTTTTATGAGGACATGCCACGCTGGAGTTTTAACCTGCAGATATATTTTTTAAACGGAAGATTGAATCAACTGCTCGATATACAGCGCGGAAGTGAGACCGTAATTCAGGATAGAACAATTTATGAAGATGCACACATTTTTGCACCCAACCTGCACGATATGGGTTTAATGAATAAACGTGATTTTGACAATTATTTTAATTTTTTTCAAACACTGCGTTCAATGGTGCAGCCGCCGGATTTGCTTATTTATTTAAAAGCGTCAGTGCCTACATTGGTTGACCATATACAAAAACGCGGACGCGAGTATGAAGAAAATATCAGGCTCGATTATCTTAAAAAACTGAATGAGCTTTATAATCGCTGGATAGATAATTATAGAGAAGGTCTTGTTTTAACGATTGACATTGACAAGAATAAATTTCCGCAAAACGAAGAACATCTTGGCGAGATTATCACTAAGATTGACGCAATGTTGTTTGGACTATTTTAATAAACTTAACAACATTCAGCATTAACCAGCTGAGCCGATGCAATAATAAGTAAAGCCAATTTTTACTAAATCTTTCCTGTGATAAATATTTCTTCCGTCAAACATCACATTTTGCTTCATTATTTTGCAAATGACTTCCCAGTTAGGCAAACGAAATTCAGGCCATTCAGTAACGAGAACAATTGCATCTGCATTTTTTGCAGCGGCAATAGCATCATCTTTTAACTCGGCTTTTCCTTTAAGCAAATGTTTTGCTTCGTGCATGGCAACAGGGTCATAAGCCTGAACTTTTGCACCTGCGTCAATTAAAGCATCTATCAAAACCAATGAAGGCGCTTCACGCATATCATCTGTTTTTGGTTTGAATGATAAACCCCAGATGCAAAAAACTTTACTTTTTAAATCGCCTTTAAAATGATTTTTTATTTTGGTAAACAGGATTTTTTTCTGATCATCATTTACAGCATCAACAGATTTAAGTATGCGTAATTTATAATCGTATTGCTCAGCAGTATAAATGAGTGCCTTAACATCTTTTGGAAAACATGAACCGCCATAGCCTATACCGGGATAAATAAATTTATTGCCGATACGAGGATCAGACCCAATGCCGTTGCGCACTTCGTTTACATTAGCGCCAACAAGCTCGCAGAGATTTGCAATATCATTCATAAAAGATATTTTAGTTGCAAGCATTGCATTAGCTGCATATTTTGTCATTTCAGCAGAAGGTATATCCATAAATAAAAGCGGGTGACCATTTAATACAAACGGATCGTACAACTGCCGCAAGAAAGTTTTTGCTTTTTCGTTTTCAACACCAATAACAATACGATCTGGTTTTAAAAAATCATCAACAGCAGCACCTTCTTTTAAAAACTCAGGATTTGATGCAACATCAAAATCTATATTAGCCTGTCTTTCTTTAAGTGCTTTTTTAATTGCCTTTTTTACTTTTAGCGCAGTACCTACAGGCACAGTACTTTTTGTAACAACAATTAAATATCCGTTCATGTATTCACCAACCGAACTTGCTACCTGCAGTACATATTTTAAATCAGCGCTGCCATCTTCATCGGGCGGTGTACCAACAGCAATAAAAACAATTTGCGCACCCACAATCGCTTCTTTAAGCGTAGTGCTGAAATGCAATCTTCCTTTTTTAAAATTGCGATCAACAATTTCATCAAGCCCTGGTTCATAAATTGGTAAAACACTTTTTTGCAGGTTTTTAATTTTTTCTTCATTCACATCAATACAAATAACATCTGTTCCAACTTCTGCCAGGCAAGCACCTGTAACAAGTCCAACATAACCGGTTCCAACTACAACAATCTTCATTTGGTTTTTATTTTAATTTAAAAAAGATACTTACTTAATAGTGCAGTTATTTTTTTATTTATAAGCTATTCAATTTGGTTTAAAGAGCATGATATAAAGCATCATATTTTGCAGCACAATTCTCCATGCTAAATTCCTGCCGTATAACGTTTACAATTCTCTTTTATTCTGTTTAGTTCATTATTATTTGCATTAAAAAAAAGCATTCTAAAGCTTTTAAATAGGCTCCTGTACTTATAACTTCACTTAAAAACAACCAATATCTTTTGTTACGATTCACCCTGCTTTTTGCAAGTGTAATAATCTTATCTTTTATCAAGCATAGAAAGCGGTAATTGCTTTTCCGCATAAACAATTTTATACATGCACTCAGTTATTAGAAATTACTTCGTGTGCAAACCATTTTTTATAAAATGAAGTGCCAAGCAATTCATCGAGCAGAGCTGTATCGTGCAGGTAAAATTCTCTTAAACGGTTTTTAATATGCTGCATTTTTTCTTCGCTTATTCCTGATGATGCTGCAGGTTGTTTTTGTGCTGAAGTATTTAGTTCAAAAAATTTGTTCTTCAGCATTTTTCTTTTGCTTACAGGTAACCACATATCTATCAAGTGATCAACAATCCATTTTCTCACTTTATTTTTTTTAAGCATTCTCTCTTGCAAAAACCTGCTTTTCAAATCGCCGGTAACATTTTTTAAAATAAGATCAGGCATAAAATTTTCATCAATATTTAAAAAATAAAAAACATTTTTTAATAGCTGCCTGGGGCTTGCTTTAAGAGCATCATAATCCAAAACAATTAATTGTTTTGTTGAAAAATATTGCAGACAAGTTTTTAATTGTGCATAATAAAATCCATGCTCTATATATGTAAAATCATTATTGTATTTTGTTATTTCAAATTTTTTTTTGGGTTGATATATTAATGCTTCTTCAATGCTGCGTTTTTCGCGTAACATTTTTTTTAAATAAAAATAAGATGATATTGCTCTTGCAACAGGATTACGTAAAATAACGATAAGCTTTGCATCAGGTTTTCTTGTTGCAATCTTTTGTAATAATGAAGGATAGAAAATATAATTCACCGCAGAATGTAATACAACAGATTCACCATTGTATGCAGGTGTTTCAAGCGAAAGCCTTTTGTTTAATTGTTTTTCTTCGGCAAATTTTACAAACAGCGGAATATCTTTCAAAGATTGATAACAATAAATCTGCGGATGCTGGCTTAACCAATTATTGAACGTGGTAGTACCTGCTTTTTGAACACCAATTAAAAAAGTATTTGGAAAAGGAGTTTTTACCGCCACAAATCTATCAATCATTAATACAATTATTTATGCCAAATCTTTAAGAACGTTCAACTACAAACCACGGGTTTAATAAGTTTTCTTTATTGTATTGCAGTTCGTTACCAGTGTTATAATTATAAACTTTGCAGCCTGCAAACTTTGCAACAGCGTGCCCGGCTGCAGTATCCCATTCCATTGTTGGTGCCAGGCGCGGATAAATATTTGCTTTACCTTCTGCTACCAAACATAATTTTATAGAACTGCCCGAACTAACACAATTTACATTACCATATTTTTCTCTTTTCTCATTTATAAATTCTTCTGTTTCGGGGGTATTATGGCTGCGGCTTGCAACTATAGTAAACGTTTCGGGAAGTGCAGCATCCGGTAATTTTTCTGCTGACTGCATATAAGATTCTATTGTTTTATTTTCTTCTCCATTAACTGTAAAAGTATAACTACCGTTGTCTTTATCACCATAATAAAGTTTTCCTGTAACAGGCACATATACGACGCCTGAAACAGGCACACCTTCTTCAATCAGGGCGATGTTAACAGTAAATTCTCCGTTGCGTTTTATAAATTCTTTTGTTCCGTCAAGCGGGTCTATAAGCCAGAATCTTTTCCAGTTTCTGCGGTCTTCATAAGAAAGCTGTTTGCCTTCTTCACTTAACATTTCAATTGAAAGCGGCGAAAGCATTTCCTTTATTTTATTATGGCTTCTTTTGTCAGCGGCGGTTAAGGGTGAGTTATCTGTTTTGGTTTCAACCTCAAATTCATTGTGATAAACATCAAGAATTTCCTTGCCTGCTTCAATTGCTGCTGTAATAGAAATTTTTAATAGATCATTCATAGTATTGAAAAAAGTTGTTGTTTTTTGAATGGCGGCAAGATAATGTATGAAGCACTAAAAACCTAAATAGCCTGATTAAAACAGGTACAATTCAGTCAGAATTTATTTTATTAAAGCGGGAATTTATAGAGAAGAATCTTTATTCATTCATATAAAAAATTATGGCCAATAATGTTTAAAATAAAAATGGGAAAGATATTAACCAATTATAATATCGCAATTGTTTTACGTGCGCATCATCACTGTCATAACAAGAAGAAAGGTTATGATTACTAAAACCAGTCCGATAAAAAAAACTTTATATGCCGTATCCAGGTAGCTAAATTTTTTTGACAACACTTTTCTTACCTGAAATGATTCTTTTATCAACTCATCAAAAACCAGTTTTTTTTCATCACTGAAAAGTTCGCTCATATCATTATAATAACTATCTAATTGTTTATGCTGAAAAGCCGGATCCATTTTATCAAAGCTGCCAAAGAAAAAAGGCTCCTTTTCATACGTTACATCCTTTAAGAAATTTCTTCCTAATGGTTTACTTGCCATTATGCTAAAAAATATTGTAACGCCTGCTACCAGCAGAATGGCCGCAGCAGGAATAGCAAGCAATGGAATTTCTTCAATCCGCTTAGCAACAAAACCTATTATTACAGATGCTAAAATTGAGTTTACCTGTATTAATAAACCGGCTTTTCTATCTGCAATAGCAATAAGATTAAGATAATTGCGAAAAGCAATTTTAAAAAGATCTTCGCTTTCTTTGTTTAAAGGTTTTTCTACATTTTGGTATTTATCAGGAATTTTTTTCTCTTTCCAGTCATCACGTTTACCCATAGTGCAGGAGTTTTAAGTGGTAGTTAAATTTAATAAGCATAAGTTATATAAACTCTGGCATGAAATTTAAATATAATTATTAAAATCATTTTATATGCTTAAATGGGCCGCAATATTTTTTATCATCGCAATTGTAGCAGCGATATTTGGTTTTACAGGCATTGCTGCAGGCGCAGCTTCTATAGCTAAAGTATTGTTCTTTATTTTCCTGGTTTTATTTATTATTGTTTTGATTTTCGGATCAAGAATTTTTGGTAAATAAATCAAACCGGATAAGAACAACAAAAGCCTTTAAATTTAATAAAGGCTTTTTTATTCTGCCTGAATAATAATTGATGCAAAAAGGATTGCAACGCGCAAAGCAATAGTAAACTTGTATTCTTTGCTGCTTTATTTCTTTTGCATAAAAAGGAATTTTTTATTTAACAGCAAACAAAACCAGGTATTCGAATGCCTGCAGTTCGAACGTTTGTACTTCGCCTAATTTATATTGTATATCTGAAAAAAGATGCTGAAATGTGCCTTCTAATAATGGATGTGTTATATGAAACTGCAGCTTATCCCTATTGCTTAAATTAAGAATAACAAGAACTTTCTCATCCCCATTTATGCGTAGAAAAGCAAAAATGTTTTCGTTATAATCTGTAGATAAAACTTCAATGTTTGATGGAATATGTAAAGCTGCGTTTTGTGTTTTTAGATTTGTAAGCCGTTGATAAAAATCATGCAATGCAGGTTCTTCATTTGTCCACCCAATTTCATCCTTATCAAAAAATTTTAAACGTTTTAAATTCGGCAATTCCTGCCCGCTGTAAATTAATGGAACGCCAAACCATGTAAATGTAAATATGGCAAAAGATTCTGCTTCATCACCATACTTTTCATATTCTGTACCGTTCCATGTATTTTCATCATGATTAGAAGTGAACAAAAGTTTTAATGCGCCCGGCGGATAGTCTGTATATATTTTCAATACATTTTTCATATCATTTATACCCACCATATTTTTTGCAAGCTTTTCTGATACATGCATCCATTTCCATGCATACGTAACATTAAATACTTTATGATATTCCGGCACTTCACATTCTGCAAGCCAGAATAATGGTTTTAATTTTTCACATTCACGTTGTGCATCTGCCCAAAATGCAAGCGGAACCAAATGCGCCATATCACAACGAAAGCCATCAATATCACATTCCGTAATCCAGTATTGCATGCATTTAATCATCTCCTCACGCATCGCATTATTTTCATAATTCAAATCAATCACATCTTTCCATCCATGTTTCTCGGTGAAATTTCCTGCATCATCTTTTTCATACCAATCGCTGTGTTCTTGTGTCCAGTAATGATCCAACCCTGTATGATTCGCCACCCAATCAATAATTAATTGCATTTCTAAATCGTGCGCTTCTTTAATCAATTGTTTAAAATCATCAAGATTTCCAAATTCAGGATTGATGGAGACATAATCACTGCATGCATAATAACTGCCCAAGGTTCCCTGTCTGCCCTGTACACTGATGGGTGTAACAGGCATAAGCCACAGCATTTTTACACCCATATTTTTTAATCGCGGTAAATGTTTTGCAAACGCAGCAAACGTTCCTTCCTGTGTATATTGACGCACATTTACCTCATAAATATTTAATGCGTTTATATAATTTTTTACTTCACTCATATTTTATAATAACGGCAAAGTAAATATGTGTTTGCGAAAGCGTTGCATGAATAACTTATTTTTATCTAATGAGCGAACAACATCTTTCACGTAAAATAAGTTTGCTGCAGGCTACTGCAATTAATATGATTGATATGGTGGGCATCGGGCCCTTTGTTGTCATCAGCCTGATTGCACAAACATTAAACGGTCCTTATTTTTTATATGCATGGATTGCCGGTGCATTTTTATCTGTGGTTGATGGAATGGCATGGAGTGAATTAGGCGCAACGTTTCCGTTAGCAGGTGGCAGTTATAATTTTTTAAAAGAAGGCTTTGGTAAAAAAGGAGGGAAGCTGATGAGTTTTTTATTTGTTTGGCAAACAATGATTCAGGCGCCGCTGGTAATTGCATCTGCAGCAATTGGGTTTGCGCAATATCTTACTTATATCGTTCCGTTAAACACAATTGAAAGCAAAATGGTAAGTGGTGCAGTTGTGTTGTTGATTGTTTTTTTATTGTATAGAAAAATTGAAACTATCGGAAAAATTAGTGTGATGCTTTGGATTGGTGTGTTTGTAATTATGGGCTGGATAATTATCGGCGCTTTTATGCATGGAAATTTTTTAGCGCCGATAAAACATATTAATGATGGCTTGCATTTTAACTGGACTTTTGTTTCGGCATTAGGCTTTGCCAGTGTAAAATCCGTTTACAGTTATCTTGGTTATTATAACGTTTGCCATTTGGGTGGCGAAATAATTAACCCTGAAAAAAATATTCCGCGCAGCATGTTTATTTCAATTGCTGCTATTTGTTTTTTGTATTTGATGATGAACATCAGCGTTGCATCTGTTCTTCCTTTACATACAATTGAAAAAAGCAATTTTGTAGTAAGTGAATATATTCATGTTATTGCCGGACCAACTGCTGCAATAATTGCAACAGGTATTATTTTATGGGTTGCATTTGCATCTGTGTTTTCTGCAACACTTGGTTATAGCCGCATACCGTATGCTGCTGCAAAAGATGGCGCATTTTTTTCTGTGTTCGCAAAGCTCCATCCAACAAAGAATTTTCCGTACATTTCTTTATTGATATTAGGCGCTGTTGCTTTTGTGTTTAGTCTATTATTCAGGTTATCTGAAGTTATAACTGCAATTCTTGCGATGCGTATTCTGGTGCAATTTGTTGGTCAGTCAATTGGATTATTGTTATTGCATAAACGCAAGGGCAAAAGTTTTTTTAAATGGAGAATGCCTTTATTCCCGATTCCTGTAATACTTGCAATTTGTTTATGGTTATATATTTTTTATTCAACAGATGTAAAGATGATGCTGATTGCAGGTATAATTATATTGGCGGGAATTATTACTTATGTTATTAAATCAAAGTATAGAAACCAACCTCCATTTATTGACAATAATTGGGAAAAAGAAATTGATGAAATAGAACCTTAATAAATTTTATTTATCTTCTTTCTTTCCGCATTACGTCTTCTGTTTCAAGTACGTAACATTTTTCCATATAGCAGTTACATGAAACGACGACTTTGCAATTTCGATTGCTATTGTGCTTCTTTTTTCACTCATAGTTTTATAAGAAGACATTGGGTAAAGAGATCACTATAATATTTTAATTACGCTGAATACTATATATACTGTCATTTGTAAAATTTAATGCAAAAAAAAGCCACCCGCATTGCTGCAGATGGCTGAAGCTAACCTTTCCAAAATTATAATCGTAAAGGCCAGAATTGCATTGGCAGTAAAACTGTTTCTGCATCACCGCCATTAATTGAAAGGGTAGCAATATTATCAAGTGCACCATTGCCGTAATCTAAATATTCATTAAGATTATTAGGACTACTATTCAGTAGATGTATTTGAGATACCAGTGCACCTTGTACACGATATTTATAGTCAATCCTCTTTATTATAGGATTAGCATCGTCTGTATAAGCTTTAAAATGATTTGATTCAACACCATCAGAGGTTTCATTGCCGGTAATTTGTTGGTCAATTTGATAAGCGTTTTGGATACCACCTTGAAAATCAATAAGCGTTCGTTTAGAAGTAGCATTATAGTCCTTAACATCACCATTTGCATTTGAAAGCGTTTTATGAGCAATGCTTAGGTATACGGTTTGTCCAGTACCATTTTGAACTTTATTTACCTGGACACTACCCTGATGTAGAACGCCATTTACATAATAATTATCGTAGGTGGTGTAAGTAAATTTGCCCTCAACCTCTGCTTTGGGAGCATAAAAAATAATTACAACTTTGCCACTACGTGTAACACCTGCATCCGTCCAACCGGCACCATAATCAATTATTTTGGTGTGTGGATAAACATCCTTCGACGGTGAATAGGTTATAATTCTGCCTGTTTGTACTATTGCATTTGAAAGGGAATTTGCAACAGCGTTAGAAGCATTATTTGACACGTCAGCATAACTACCATAACCCATTACCATATCAAAATTTTCATCATCGCTAGCAGCTGCATCTGACACATTATTAGTTGCATCTAATTTCTGTGTGTTTGCAGAACTATTTGATGAAGAGGTGCCACTGACGGCAGATTTTTGGCACGAGGTGCCCATAACAATTGCTGATAAAAGAATTGTTGAGAATTTGGAAAAAGTTAGTTTTGATTTCATTATTTAAGATTTTGAATAAGCAATTATTCTACTATTGTGCCAATTGGAAAAAAATTATAATTCACTGATTATCATTTATTGTTCAATTCTTATTTATTATAACATTTTTAGTTTTGGAAGAATTTTTTGCGTTTTGGGATTTTCAATTGAAATTTTTTGTGGTTTTGTCATCGGATAATATTCTTCTGACGAAGTATGTATTTCCTAATAAAGTAAATGCCTTTGCAAAAACCTGTACTCCCAGAAAGCAGATGTTACGCACAACTTTTATCGACATTAATCATAAATTCGGAAAGTGCTTTGCTAATTTGCAAACCAGTATTCAATTGAAAATATGAATAGGCAGGAGATGTGTTTACTTCAAAACAATACCATTTATTATCCGGAGTTAGCATTAAATCTATACCAGAAAAATGCAAACCAAGGGCATCATTAAGCATTCTGCATTTATCCGCAATATTGGTTGGTAATTCTTCGGCAATCATAATTGTATTTCCATAACGGTAATCCAGTTTATCAGATTCAATGCGTGCTGTATAAACGTTGTTGCCAATTACATGTGCTCTATAATTTATTCCGGGCAAAAATTTTTGGAACAGTGTAGGGCACCAGCTTACATCATCAAGATATTCTAAATGCGCGCCTGAAATTTTTTGAACAATACTTCTTACACTGCCGATGGATTTATAAACAACCTCATTGTTTTGAAATAAAAAATTTTGTACAGCTTCATTGTCGTTAGAAATAAATGTTTCAGGAATCTCAAACCCTATATCTTTTATAACTGCCAGTTGGTAAGGCTTTGATCCATTTGTAGCTGACGGATCTGATTTATTAATTACAACCGCATCTGATGAATTAAAGTATGAGAGTAACTGCATCTCTAATCTTGCTGCTTTTATGGCGACAGGATCATCAACCGGTTTGTTTTGCATTGCGCCAAAATCACGGAAATTATGTGGTCTTAGATAGGCCGCTTTTACTTTAGTAATATCTATTACAGAGCCCTCAGAATACAACACGCATTTAATGCCTGCATTATCATATTCAAATTCAATATCAGCATAAAAAATTCTCCTGCTATTAAAAAAAATGAAATCTGCTGCTGATTCTTTTAAGTTATTCAACACCATATTCATGGGAGTATCTTCATATAAACCCCATAAAAAAATCATGCTATATAGGTTTAAAATAATTAACAACAGCACCTTTAACTTCTTCATTTTCTAAATCAGGTACAGTAAGAATATCTAAAAGAAAAAACTCTTTTTCATTGGGTGAAACAAAATATGCCTGTATATAAGGCAACAAAAAAAACTCAGAAATTCTTTGCATATATATAATTACCTTTTCAGGTAGTGTATGCGGTAATAATACATTACCTGCTATTGTTGCTTTATAATGTTCAAGCTTAGTATCATCTTCAGCATCTATATTAATACCGTTTTTTAAATGCACTTTCCATAAAGGAATTTTTAACTGATGAAATGTTTTAAGCAATTCAATTTTATGCATGCTTAGTCCTGTTAATGTTCTTTGCGACGACGGGTTAAATTTTTTGCATTTAAGCTGGGATAAAAAATAAATAAAAAATGCATTTAATTCAGCACATACATAAGAACGGTCTGCAGGTTCAATATAATAAAATTCCTGTGGAAGAAAATAAGGGGTGGTAGTTATTACGCCTGTTATTTTATCAGGTATAATGTTTTTATTATTGATGGTTAATACTGATGATTGAAAATTATTGACTGAGATTTTTACTTTTACTGTTTGATGAAATTCTGAAGCAGTTATTAAAACAGCAGCTTCTGCCGGGAACATATCAACCAATGCAGAAGCTGCGTTATTTGCAATATTACTTATAACAAGAATCAAGTTGCAATATATTCTTTAACCCCTGTCTGTGTTTCCTGAAGCAAATTTTCCAACTTCCGGTCTTTCTTCCTGTTTTATAAAAGACCTGCCTTTTATTGCTGTATCAACCTTAATTTCCAAGGCTGCAATGGCTGTATTCAGTCTTTGTATTCCGGCAACTAAATAAGCGGGGTCATAAACTTCATTTACCCAAGAACCAAATTCAACTATTTCTTTTCCATCTTTTTCTTTTCCGGCTAATTTAAGCGGGCCATATTCTATTTCCTTGACTGTTGTTTTGCCATTAATGTTTTGATAAAATGCAAATGCATAAATAGTTTCACCTTGGTTTACATTTAAGTTTAAACCTGTAGGCGAACTTCCATCTTCAAGGTTTACCCATTTATTAAATCCTGCGTGTGTACCCGGCAGCCCTTCGTATCCTAATGTAACATCAGAATATGCCGTTATTGTAGCGCCTGAACCTGAAGTATCAACCCAGCCATCTACATTACCACTATTGGTAAGTGCAGTGTTATTAGCTCCGTTAACACCTACTGTAACAAAATTATCATCTATAAGCCTGCCTAATGTATCATCAAAAGCATCAATTACAGCACCGGAACCATTTCCATTAGTGCCACCTTCCGGCAGGTACACAATTAAAACTTTAACCGGATTACTTCCAACGGTACCCAAAGGTGGCGGAACATTTGGATTAAACGAAGTAAATCCACCTTCTGTAAGACCTGAAACATTTACAAAAGCAAATTTGTAAGTTGTATTACCTACTGTTACAGTTGGCAATAAAAACGCGCTTGGAACTCCAAATTGTGTTGCAGGTGCTAATGTTTGTGGTGCTGATGAATTTAATCCTGGTACCGGTGTAAAACCACCATAAGAATTGGTAGCTCTTGGCTGACGTGTATGAGGACCGTTTGACCCAAAATACACATACTCATAAGTTAAAGAAGGCATAGCAATATTTTTTAATTTTAAATAGTAAATCTACTGCTAATTTGTTTTAGTGATACTAAATAAATTTAATACTATAAACCTTTTCTTCTTGCATCTTTTAAGGTTGTAATATTGCTTCTTTATTCTGTTATTTAGCGTTTATTTATTTTGCAATTGTATATTTTGAAATCTTTTTTAAAGATTCAGCAAAACCTGATCATCGCAATGCCTAAAAAAATAATACTGCTTGCTTTACTCTTTATTTTTTACACGATAACGCATGCTCAGAATGCAGGCTGGATGATGGGTACATGGAAAAGTACAAGCGGAACAACAACTCCTTCCCGAAGTGTTATCAATACCATCCAGATCGATAATGTTTCAGGTGAAAGTTTTACCGGTACCCAAACAAGTGAAACCAATAATGGTTCACATACTAAAATCACCATTTCAATAGCTGGTTTTCTTAGAGGAAAAGAGTTGTATTTGCAGAATGGAGAAGTTGTACACAAAGAACCGGAAAACGTGCAACGGTATGATTGTTCTGCATGCGCACAGGTAAATAAACTAATTATACGCCGTGACAGCCTTATTTTAATTAACAGTATTTCGGGTTGTGATAACAGGTGTGATGGTGAAACCTTATACTACAGGTTACTTTCTGAATATGATGATGACACACAACGATACCTTGTTGACTGGTTCGGCAGACCTGCAGATATAATTGGTTTTCGTCCATTCCATCCGCAGGAAGATAAAATGGTAGTCACTAATAATGATAGTGACTCTACCGCTGAAGTGATACAGAAAGGAGAAGAACAAAGGTACCAGGACTCACTGGATAATATTGCAAGGATAAAACAACAACAAATAGATCACGCTGCTATGCTTACACAACAAAAAAAGCGTCAGAAAGAAATAACTGATTCACTTAATCTTGTTCAACAAACAGAAAAAAGACGTTTAAAAGATTCTCTGAATAATGTTGCAAGGCTTGAAAAAATAAGATTGAAAACAGAAGATTCATTGCATGATGTGCAGGCGAAAAAACGGCAGCAAAACATAGTTGATTCACTTAATCTTGCAAAACAAAAAGAACAGCAACGCATCAAAGATTCGCTGGATAATATAGCAAGAATAAGACAACAGCAAATAGATGATTCCACCCGGCTTGCGCAACAAAAAAAGCGGGAACAGGAGATAGCTGATTCACTTAATCTTGTAAAACAAAAAGAACAACAACGCATAAAGGATTCGCTGGATAATGTTGCCAGACTGGAACAAATAAGGAAACAAACCGAAGATTCATTACGAAATGTTCAAATAAAAATAAGGGAACAAGAGGTTGCAGATTCGCTTAATCTTGTCGATCAAAGAAAACAGCAGCATATAACCGATTCTTTGGCGGCTGTCCGCAAGCAGCAGTATAATGATTCTTTGCAAAAAGCAGCTTTGGCAAAAACTACCCCTCTATCACCTGCTGGCAGTAATAAATCCGCTGAAAGCAAAGCGCTAACATCCCGTGCTAATGTATTGCTGGAAACTTATCACATTAATTCACCAAATATTTTGATTGAACTGTTTGATAACGGTGAAATTGATGGTGACAGGGTTAGTGTATATCACAACAACGTTCTTATTGTAAGCAACCAAACGCTGGGTATAAAGCCTATTACGATGAATATTCATGCCGATACAACCAACCGTGAACATGAATTTGTACTGGTAGCAGAAAACCTTGGAGCTATTCCGCCAAATTCTGCATTAATGCGTATAACTGCTGGCAAACAGATTTATAAATTATCAGTTAACACTGATATGAAAACGAATGCAAGAATTGTGTTTTATTATGATGGAAATTAGATAACGCTTACAGGTGTCTTGTAAATTTAATGGAGGTGTATTCTGGAATACATAGGTCTCATTCTATACTTATTAGTTTTGCTATGGAGACTCCGCTGGACTGAACTTCCTGTTGGTCGCAACACTATTATCAATTCATTATTATCAATTTGTCGATTTTCCGCTATCAATTGTCAATTCTCCATTATTAGTTTACCGCATTACGCGTACCTTCAACCTGAAAGGTGAGAGTGATCTTCGTGTTGTTATGTAAGACACAAAACTTAAAACAGCTTTATGAAAATGATTATTTTATTCACTTGCATTTTAGGAATTATGGTTTCATCTTATGCACAAATTCTTAAACCTAAAAATCAATTATCAGGCTTAACAAAATTAGACCTCGGATTACAGGGTATTGGGTTAACTTTTGAGCCCCGGATTAGCAATAGTGTAACAACTGATTTATCATTTGGCTTTGGAGGTGGCTATAACATTTCCGAAGGTTCATTAGATTACGATGTAATTAAACCAGCTTTATATTTTTCGGCAACACCGAAATATTTTTATAGCCTTAAAAAAAGAATAAATAAAGGAAGGACAGTTCAGTATAATTCAGGAAACTATATTGGAGTAAGACTAAAATACAATACGCCACTGCACAAAAAATCTGATATTATCAGAAACAGCATTCTAACAAATATCCATTGGGGCAGTCAAAGAGTTATCGGCAATCGTTGGACATTTAATTATCACATTGGTATCGGGTATGCACACGACATTGATTATGGCGTTGGTACAATTTATCCAGCAATTGATTTCAAGTTCTCTTATATTTTTAGTTGACTATATAAAGTTGGAATAAAAAAAAGGCATCTCATCCTGCACATAATTGCTACGCTGTGAAGACCTTTCTACGACAGAAAACTACAATGAAAAATAGTTACCTTAGATCAGCTCTATTACGAATGATGATGCATCGTGCTGTCATTTAAATCAATCTTGAGGAATGATTTGTATGCTGCCAATTTTGCCAGCAATTCTTTATTATCTTCTACGATATTTGCTTTCTCCGTTTCTCCTGCAGCAATGCCTATGTAGTTGAAAATAGAATGCGCTTTATCCAGCGCGTCCCCGGTATTGATAATAAAAGGTTGATGGCCGCCTGTTACCCAACCACCGCCTATGTCTGCGTCGTCCATGTAAGGCGCATAAAACATGTAATGCGGCATCACCATGTTTATAATTCCTCCACCGGGGTTTGTACGAAACAAGGGAGATAACATATAGCAAACACCTGTTCTTGGCGGAGCCTTATATCTTCCGTCTTTCACTCTTTTTACAACACTGTCTCTTACCTGTAAACCAGTAAATTTTCCGGAAGCTCTCATGGCAGCTATATCAAAAAAGATTGGCACTAATGTTTTTGATCCTATTGAATCAAAACCCTCCGGAGCATACATATCCGGCACAAACTCCCCCCTTGACCAATCGGTGCGCTCTACAAAAGCGGAGAAACCGTTAGTTCCTTTTCTTGCCATATAGTACCCCTTTGTGGGATCGAGCAGATAAACAGTGGCACTATCGCGAAGATGTGGCGGCAATGCGCTTAAAGCATATTCCATTTCCAAATCTGCCGGCATTTTTTCCAGTTTCCATTCATCAGTGGTTTGTCCAATACCACTTATGGTCATATTAAACATAAAAAGTACCCATAATGTACAACTGCCGACAATGGATAAACAGTTTTTAATCATGATTTCAGTTTTTATTGAACCAAATATAGGATACCGGATCATTTGTTACAGGGTGTAAAGGCGACAACTTTAGGGGGTAAAAGGCCATGTTACCAGGACACAATTATTTCTATTTCCACTATTTCTTTTGCGCCAAATTTCTTTTCCTGCATCATCTGTATTGCTTTGTGTGTAGAAGAATGATACGGTTCTTCATTTGCCCAAGAAAATGGTGCACTTTAGTGTTTTCAATTGCCCCAATTTTATTCCGCTTATTGTAGAAATCTACTATCACTATTCGTTTGTAAGGAGACAGTGTTAAGAAAGAAAAACCCGAAGAATCGGCAGTGATAAATCACTACTTTTATATTCTAATTTTAAAAAAATTAAATCTCTTACACATGAAAAAGATGATAAATGCAAAGCTGGTTTTAACCGTGTTGGCATTACTCGTTACAACACTTCTTTGGTCACAGGAAGATAAATCAAAAAGACCCAGTCCGCCTGCAACTGCCACCGGCACTGTTAATGGCGCCACGATTACTATTGATTACAGTAGTCCTGCTGTAAAGGGAAGAAAAATATGGGGAGGCCTGGTTCCCTATGATAAGGTATGGAGAGCAGGCGCCAATGAAGCCACTTTATTTACAACCAGTGAAGACATCCTGGTAGAAGGTAAAAAGCTGCCTGCGGGAAAATATAGTTTATACGCTATTCCGGGTGAAAAAAATTGGGTAATTATCTTTAATTCAAAAACCGGTCAGTGGGGTGTAAAAGATGATGAAAGCACTACCGAAGAACCTGCCAATGATGTATTAAGAGTAACAGTAAAACCCGAAAAATCATCTGCCTTTAACGAACGAATGAAATTTGTAATAGATGCAAAAGGTTTTGCGCTTGAATGGGAAAATCTTAGGATACCTGTTTCTATAAAATAATCTCTTAACGCTGCTGTGGGCCAAATCTCTTAATAAAATTAAAGCGAATGAATGAGCCAGGTGAATGCTTTGTAACTGCACCAGGCTAAAGCGACGATAACAATAAAAAGGATAATGAATATGGGAACAACAACTTTCCATGCACCACCTTTATAACGCCCTTCTATATAATGCTGCTTCATCAATTTTAAGTTGCGGTTATTCGCTTTATAAGCAAAATCAAACACATCGCCAATCAGAGGGATAGAACCTATCAAAGCATCAATTAATATATTCAACGTCATGCGTGCTAATAAAAAACCACTTGCTCCGTTTCGCGCACAAATCAATATCATATAACCTGAAACTAAAAGGCCTGTAAAATCACCAAACCCCGGTATAAGACCAATTAAAGGATCGAGACCAAAACGAAACCGGGTACCGGGAATTTGAAACTGTGCGTCCATTAACCGGGCAAGCATTTCAACACTTCTTAATTCTCTGTTCGATGTGCTTTTAACGGGCATCCTAAAATGTTATCTAATATAATGCCGGGTGAGAATGTATGTGTTCTTCGTAAGAGCCATGTGAATACTTTAAACTTTGCGCTTGTTGCATGCGTTTACTATATCTCATCCACACCATTGCTTTATTGATGAAATCTTACTGCAACTAAAGTGTAAAACGCTATCTGCCTGTGCTTACTTTATGTCCATTCACTTTCCTTAAAAACATCTGCAACTATGCTTTAAGCTTCGCATTTTAAGAAATTAATTAAGGCATTGGAAAACGATAGTTGTTCTGGCATGATATTTTTACCTGCTCATACTTTATTAACAATAAAATTTAAAACAATGGGAAACCTGTTATACGTTATTGCAGTTATTTTATTAATTGCATGGGTACTCGGATATTTTGCTTTTCATGTAACAAGTGGTTTAATTCATATTCTTATTGTAGCGGCAGTAATTATATTCCTTGTTAAATTACTTGGCGGTAACCGGGGTGTGTAATCCTCATAAGTGACTCGTTTGGGATTGCCTTGCACCAAGCAATGTTTTTAGCATGCTGCGGAAAGAAGATTATGGAATTCTTTTACCAACATAGAATATTTGCTTTCGTGTGTGCAGGTATTGCAATGTGCGCAGGCCAGGTACATTTAGCAAGTAATAAAGACACAAAAGCAAGTAATTATTTTTTCAGCATCAATAACATCGCCGCAAATACTTGCTGCTTTTCATACGCTGCCTGTATATGGCGCATTATCCAGTGGAAATACGCCAAAGAAAGTCACTCCCACAGGTGCATATTTTTAAAAATGTGGGCAGGCATAAGTAAGCAATGCATCTTTGGTTTTTCATCTATTATACAAATCAATAAGTGCAAGAGAGACTTGTGTTATAATTTGCCTTTACGCTATTAATTTTTTAAAAAACAAAATTCAGCAACAATTAAAACAATTGTAAATTTTTAGTTTTGGTGAATGTAAAAAGAATAAAATAAGCGCATCATATATTAAACCTAAAATGCATTATGTCTCCATCTTCCACCAAATAATCTTTTCCCTGTATCGCTAATTTCCCTGCATCACGGCAAGCCGCTTCACTTTTATATTTTATGAAGTCATCATATTTTATAACTTCTGCACGAATGAATCCTTTTTCAAAATCTGTATGAATAACACCAGCAGCTTGCGGCGCAAACATCCCTTTATGAATTGTCCATGCTCTTACTTCCTGTTCGCCTGCTGTAAAATAGGTTGCAAGATTTAATAAATGATATGTTGAACGAATTAATCTTACAACACCGCTTTCTTTCAACCCCAAATCTTCCAAAAACATTTGCCTGTCTTCATAACTATCCATTGCTGCAATTTCGCTTTCTATTGCAGCACTTATAAAAAGAATTCCAGCATTCTCATCTTTAATTGCTTCTTTAATTGCATCAGTATATTTATTTCCGTTGATTACAGATTGCTCATCAACATTGCATACATAAATCACAGGCTTAATAGTTAGCAAAAACAAATCATCAACATACTTTGCTTTATCTTTTTCATCAGCAACAAAAGCTCTTGCATTTTTTCCCTGTTCAAGATGTGATTTCAATGCTTTTAAAATTCCTAAACCTGCAGCCGCATCTTTATCATTCTTTGCAATTTTTTCCGATTTACTTATTTTCTTTTCAACCGTATCCAAATCTTTTAATTGCAATTCTGTATCAATAATTTCTTTATCACGTACAGGGTTTACGCTGCCATCAACATGAATTACATTATCATCATCAAAACAACGCAGCACATGAATAATCGCATCTGTGTTACGAATGTTTCCTAAAAATTGATTACCCAAACCTTCACCTTTGCTTGCACCTTTCACCAAACCTGCAATATCAACAATCTCAACAGTTGCTGGCACAACTTTTTGCGGATGCACTAATTTTTCAAGCTCGAATAATCTTTCATCTGGTACTGTTATTACACCCACATTTGGTTCAATAGTGCAAAACGGAAAATTTGCAGCCTGTGCTTTTGCATTGCTTAATGCATTAAACAAAGTTGATTTTCCAACATTTGGTAATCCTACAATTCCTGCCTGTAAAGCCATAACAACCCCCAACCCCTAAAGGGGAGTTTTTGTTAGTTAAAAATTATTTCGAGGCGCAAAAGTAATGTTATAGAAATTAATAGAATGTTTCGTTTATTTTACGCTTTTATTAAACTTCCGCGGCGGCGGAACTGGACGTTATGGCATTAAACATTGTTTTCATTGCATTCTTTTTAATCGCATTTATCATAGCATTAATTAAATGCATTTTTTTAGGTGATACTACCATCTTTAAAACTTTAACCGATGGCATTTTTGATGCTGCTAAAACTTCTGTTACTGATGTTGCTTTTCCGCTTGCCGGCACTTTAATATTTTTTTTAGGTTTGATGAATATTGCTGAAAAAGCAGGCGCCATTCGCAAACTCGCAAAATGGTTAAATCCATTTATGAAAAGATTATTTCCTGAAGTACCTGATGGTCATCCGGTAATGGGAGAGATGGTTATGAACTTCAGTGCCAACATGCTCGGGCTTGATAATGCTGCCACGCCATTTGGTTTAAAAGCAATGGAAAGTTTGCAATCCATCAACCCAAAAAAAGAAACAGCGAGCAATGCGCAAATAATGTTTTTGGTTTTACATACAAGCGGGTTAACATTAATTCCGCTTTCAATTATTACATACCGTTTGGCAGTTGGTTCAACACAGGCAACAAGTGTTTTTATTCCATGTGTTGCCGGTACTGTAATTACAACACTTGCTTCTATTATCGTTATCTCATTTAAACAAAAATTAAAATGGGATTATGTATTAATAGCATGGCTTGCAACCATTACAATTCTTATTACTGCACTGCTTTTTTTTGTTAGCACATTAGGTGATGAGCAACGAAATACATTCAGCAACATATCAGGCAGTTTAATTCTGCTGATTTTAATAATCGGAATTTTAGTGGCCGGTGTTTACAAAAAAGTTTCTGTGTTTGATACATTTATTGATGGTGCAAAAACTGGTTTTGATGTGGTGCTGAAAATTATTCCATACCTGGTTGGAATGCTGGTTGCCATTCGTGTTTTTCGCGATTGCGGTGCGCTGGGTTACATTACTGATGGAATTAGTTACCTGGTACACGCCGCAGGATGGAATACAGATTTTGTTCCGGCATTACCAACAGGTATTATGAGACCTTTTAGTGGCAGCGGCGCAAGAGGAATGATGATTGATACGATGAAAACTTACGGACCTGATAGTTTTGTTGGAAAGCTTGCCTGCACATTTCAGGGTTCTGCCGATACTACATTTTATATTCTTGCTTTGTATTTTGGAAGTGTTGGAATTAAGAAAGTACGCTACGCTGTTTGGGTGGGCATTCTTGCAGATTTAATTGGTGTAATTGGTGCAATTTTTATCGGCTATATATTTTTTAAGTGATATTATTCTTCCTACTATTTTTTGAAAACTTATTCTAACATCAGTAAACGTTTGAGGTAATCTTTTCGTATTTTTAAATTCCTACTAAATTTATAGGAAATATCGAACTAATTCATTTATTTTGATATTGTAAACCGTATTACTACCACCAAATTCCAGCAACATGGTTTCTAAACTCAGCTCTGATGAGGTATTAAGTTTCCTCATTATTGTAAGCGTAATTTTAATCGCTGCCCGCGTTTTAGGAGAAGTTTTCCGTAAGTTTAAACAACCCGCTGTTATTGGCGAAATACTTGCAGGTATTATACTTGGACCTTCTTTGTTAGGCACATTATTTCCGCATTTATTTGAAACAATATTTACATCGCAAAAAGGTATTCCTTTTAAAGCATTCGATGGGCTTGCACAGATTGGAATAATTTTATTAATGTTTATCGCAGGTTTTGAAGTTGATCTAAAACAAATCCGCAAGCAGGGAAAAAAAGCAGCATCTATAAGTTTAATGGGTTTAATATTTCCGTTTGCATTAGGCTTTGGAACTGTTTGGTTTTTTTACGACAGAATTTTTTCAACACCACAGGGCACCAGTCTTGTAATACCTGCTATGTTTTTTGGAACGGCTTTGTCTATCACCGCACTTTCCGTAATTGCAAAGATTTTACTTGACCTAAATATTCTCCGTTCTAAAATCGGCAACCTTGTTTTAACCGCAGCGATGATTGATGACTTTCTTGGCTGGATACTTTTTTCAATCATTATACAAATGATGGGAAAATCTGATAATTCTTTTGGTTCAGTTGTAATGGTAATTGTCTTTACCATATTTATGGTTACAATCGGCAAATGGATAGTTGATAAAATTTTATTAATTGCTGATAAATTTTTATCTATCGGAGGTTTAATTACAGTTGCTGTAAGCCTCTGTTTGTTGAGCGCTGTATTTACAGAATATCTCGGCGTGCGTGGCATATTCGGCGCTTTTCTTATGGGCGTTGCAATAGGTGATTCAAAATATTTTCCTGAAAGACTTCAAAATATATTGCATCAATTCGTGATAAATATTATTGCACCTTTATTTTTTGCCTCGATTGGTTTGCGCGTAAACTTCGTTACCAATTTTAATATAGAAATAGTTGGAATTATTTTATTGATAGCCTGCCTTGCTAAATTAGTTGGTGCCGGTGCTGGTGCAAGAATGAGTGGTATGAATAAGAATGAATCGTTTGCCGTTGCTTTTGGGATGAACTCAAGAGGATCGCAGGAAATTGTTTTAGGAACATTGGCGCTGCAGGCAAAAATTATTGATGAGCCGATATTTGTTGGGTTGGTGGTTATGACTGTTGTAAGTATTCTTATGGCGGGTCCGCTAATGAAATATTATTTGGCAAAGAACGATGCTTCAGAAGCTGCAAATAATGAACCCCAGATTACTATAGTTGCTCAACCGGAAACTATAGTTACACGTATTAATTGATTGGCTGTTTATTTATAATGCAATAAATAACTCGGCGTGTTTATCATTAAATATGAAAAATCATGGTTTCTAAACTCAGCCCTGATGAAGTTTTAAGTTTTCTTATCATTGTTAGTTTAATTTTAATTTCTGCACGTGTACTTGGAGAAATATGCCGCAAATACAAACAGCCTGCTGTTATAGGTGAAATTCTTGCCGGAATAATATTAGGTCCGTCTTTATTTGGATGGCTTTTCCCATCTGAGTTTAATCATATTTTTATTGCGCAGCCAAGAGCTTTTGCAGCATTTGATGGACTTGCAAACATGGGCATTATACTGCTTATGTTTATAGCTGGCTTTGAAGTTGACTTGAAACAAATCCGTAAGCAGGGCAAGCCGGCTGCATCTATCAGTATTATGGGTCTTGTTTTTCCTTTTGCACTTGGCTTTGCAACTGTTTATTTATTTTATAACGATGTGTTTTCTGTGCCAACAACCAACCGTGCAATACCTGCAATGTTTTTTGGAACCGCATTATCCATTACAGCACTTTCTGTTATTGCAAAAATTTTATTAGACATGGATATGCTGCGTTCTAAACTCGGCAATCTTATTCTTACGGCGGCAATGATTAATGATTTTTTAGGATGGATTCTTTTTTCAATTATCATTCAATTAATGAAACCGGGAAAAGAAAGCAGCTCATTTGGTTCAGTTAGCATGGTGCTTTTATATACGTTTATTCTTCTTACCGCAGGCAAATGGATGGTTGATAAAATATTAATGGTGGCTAACAAATTTTTCTCAATAGGTGTAATGATAACATTAGCAGTATGCCTGTGTTTATTAAGCGCGGTGTTTACAGAATATCTTGGTGTGCGCGGAATTTTCGGTGCATTTTTAATGGGTGTTGCCATTGGCGATTCAAAATATTTTCCCGAAAGATTGCAACAAATATTACATCAATTTGTAGTAAATATTATTGCGCCTTTGTTTTTTGCTTCGATAGGATTAAGGGTAAATTTCGTTGCTAATTTCAATATTGAAATTATTGTAATTATTCTTCTGATTGCATGCCTCGCAAAAATTATAGGTTCCGGCGTTGGCGCACGTATAAGCGGTTTATCAAAAAACGAATCTTATGTAATTGCATTTGGCATGAATTCACGTGGCTCACAGGAAATTGTTTTAGGGGCACTGGCGCTTCAGGCAAAAATTATTGATGAACCTGTTTTTGTGGGGTTAATATTAATGACGGTTGTTACCATTTTAATGGCCGGTCCCTTAATGAAATATTATCTTAGTAAGCAAAATGCTGCAACGGAAAATATTAAAACAAATGTTACAATTTTAGCACAGCAGGAAAATACTGTAACAGGTTAATTCTAAACACAACAATACATTTGGCTGCAAAACTGCTGCGCATTATCTTTGCGCTCCTTTAATAAATACGGCAAAAACCGTAGAAAAAATAAGTTATGAAGAAAGACATTCATCCGAAAGGCTACAAAATGGTTGTGTTTAAAGATATGAGCAATGGCATTAGTTTTTTAAGCCGCTCAACAGCCTCATCAAAAGAAACAGTTAAGTGGGAAGATGGAAACGAATATCCCTTAATAAAACTTGAAATTTCGAATACTTCGCATCCTTTCTACACCGGCAAAAATATGCTGGTAGATACAGCCGGACGTATTGAAAAATTCCGTAAGCGTTACTCAAAGAAAAAGGAAGAAACTACTGAATAAAACAATATCCCTCCGGCTTTCGGGGGGATTTTTGTTAATAACTACTTCTCTCGATAATTATCTAAATATTTCCTTTGCAAAGCAAGCATTATGAGCCAGCCAACTTCTTATCCAAAAGAAAAAATAAATATTTTATTTCTTGAAAACATAAGCGATAAAGCAGTAGAGTTTTTTCGCAGGAATGAATATGTGAATGTAAAAAAAATAACATCTGCTTTATCTGAAGAAGAATTAGTAAAACAAATTAAAGATGTGCATCTGTTGGGCATTCGCTCAAAAACACACATCACACAAAATGTTTTAAATGCTGCAAAAAAGTTG
Source organism: Parafilimonas sp. (assembly GCA_025927795.1). Lineage (GTDB taxonomy): Bacteria > Bacteroidota > Bacteroidia > Chitinophagales > Chitinophagaceae > Parafilimonas. The sequence continues at coordinate 26,563 of JAICKT010000005.1, forward strand.
CAGGCAATTGGTTGCTTTTGTATTGGTGTAAACCAGGTTGATTTAAAAGCGGCTACACATGCAGGCGTTGCTGTTTTTAACGCACCTTATAGTAATACACGCAGTGTGGCTGAATTAATAATTGGTTTATCTATTATGCTTATTCGTCGCATACCAGATAAAAATAAAGCAGCGCATGAGGGTATTTGGATGAAAGAATCAAAAGGCAGTTATGAATTGCGTGGAAAAACTTTAGGTATTATTGGTTATGGAAATATTGGTTCACAGGTAAGCGTGCTTGCAGAAGGATTAGGAATGAAAGTTATTTTTTATGATGTAGAAACCAAGCTTCCATTGGGTAATGCACATGATGCAAAAAATTTAAAAGAATTATTGTCAGCTTCTGATATTGTTTCTCTGCATGTGCCGGACACGCCGCAAACAAAAAATCTCATCAATAAAAATAATATTAAGCAACTAAAAAAAGGAGCGATTTTAATAAACTATGCAAGGGGAGAAGTGGTTGATTTAAATGCACTGGCAAAAGCTTTACAGGATGGATTATTAAGCGGCGCAGCTATAGATGTTTTTCCTGTTGAGCCCGAAAAAAATGGCGATAAATTTTCTGTGCCTTTGCAAGGTTTATCAAACGTAATTCTTACGCCGCATATTGGCGGTTCAACAGAAGAAGCCCAGGAAAATATTGGTGAAGATGTAAGCAATAAACTGTTTCAATATTTGGAAAAAGGAATTACAAATGGCTCGCATACTGTGCCTGCATTAAGCCTGCCGCCTGTTGAACGTGCACATCGTATTTTGCATATACATAATAATGTGCCCGGCGTATTAAGCGCTATCAATACACAGCTTTCAAATCATAACATAAACATTGTTGCACAATATTTAAAAACGAATGATGAAATTGGTTATGTAGTGCTTGATGTAGATAAACAACTTTCAAAACAGGCGCTTGAATTATTGAAAGATGTTAAGGAAACAATTAAAGTTAGAATGTTATATTAATTGCTAATGTGGAAAATTTATTTGATAAATATTTGCCCATAATTTTCCGGTTACATAAATTTTATCTGTTGAAGAATCATAAGCAATTCCATTAAGCACATCAGCAGCGGGGTTCCTGCTTTTTGCTTCAAGCTGCAATGAACTCATATCTATTTTACCAACCACTTTGCCATTTAATGTGTCAATCTTAACGATAAAATTTGTTTCCCAAACGTTTGCATAAATATATCCGTTTATATATTCAAGTTCGTTCAAGTTGTTTAATGGTTCTTCATTTTCTGTAACTGCTAATGCTTTAACCGGCTTAAA
>JAICKT010000529.1 GCA_025927795.1 Parafilimonas sp.
AAAGCGGTTATGAAATATTTACTTTTCAAAAACCATCTGCCAGTTTTATTTGGGAAGGATTACTAAACGTAGAAGGCATGGGAAAATTAGGATTGGTAACTGATATTGATCATGAAGGCAGCGGCTATTTTATTTCATTTGATATTTCGAATGGCCTGTTACAAATAAGAGCATGGGGCTTTAATCCTTTAAAAAATCGCCAGAATTTTATTTTTACTGATATACAGCCGGGCATTTTTGATACACGTGATAAGAAATCTTTTTACTTTAAACTTATCCGTTATGGAAACTATATTGAACTATCAATAGACGGTGTAGTAAAACTTACTTTGATGGATTATACATACTGCGCCAGCGGGCTTGGATTATATTCTTCATCATCTGTTATTTCGTTAGAAAATTCTGTGCTTAAAATATTGCCTGATCCACAGGAAGAATATGCAAGCCAGGAAGACGCAGGAAAAATTAATGCATAATTCTTAAGTGCAAAGCAATCATTCTACTTACAATTATTTTTTTTTGATGTATCAAAAGCGTACACTGCTGTATCAAAAATGAACTGGTTTATTTAGGAATTAAGTTATCATTTCATTGTAAATCATTGTTGTTTAGTACGGCATGTGTTTGGAATAATAAAGCCTATCCAACCTTCCCGAAGGGAAGACTTGTGAGAGGCTTGTAAATATGAGCAACCATAAATTATTAACGTCTAAAAAGTCCTTCCCTTCGCGGAGGATTTAGGAGAGGCTTTTATGTATTTTAAAACTGCATGGCGCAACATAAAAAAGAACAAAGGTTTTTTTGCGCTCAATTTTATTGGCTTGTATATAAGCGTTGCTGCATGTTTATTAATTGGTTTAATTATTCTGCATGAAACGAGTTTTGATAAATCAACCAATAATAACATCAGTATTTTCAGAATTGTAAAAAGCAGTACGCGTTCAAATGGTAAAACATACGGACCTGTAACACCTTACCCGCTTGCAACTGCATTGCGTGCGGCAATGCCTGGTGAAAAATTGATTTCACAAATTCATTTTCAGAAAGACGATGTAATTTCTTTTAATAGTAAAATATTTAAAGAACAAAATATTGTTTTTGCTGATTCTGTTTTTCCGAAATTATTTCCTTTAACTGTAAAACAGGGAAGCATTCAAAGAGCGTTAGCAGAACCTGATTTTACAATTCTTACCGAAGAAACTGCACACAAATTTTTTGGAAATGAAAACCCCATTGGCAAGCGCATAAAAATTGCAAATCTTGTTGACCTGCAGGTGGCTGCTGTAATCGCTAATGCACCCGCTAATTCACATCTGCAGTATAATATGCTTGTGTCTTATTCATCATTAAAACCTGAATTTATCGGTGGCTTTCCACTTGATCAATGGGGTTTAAACGCAGCAGGATTTACTTACATAGCCCTGCCAAATCAAAATCAAAGAAGGCAGGTTCAAGCAGCGCTTACTTCTATCGCCAATCAACATTTGAATAACGAAAAAGATGGAACTACAACAACATTTTACCTGCAACCTTTACCCGATATTCATTACAACCAATTATATGCTGCGAGCAATCCTTCTTATACAATTAATTACAGCTATCTCTATTTGATTGGTGCCATTGGTTTGTTTTTGATTTTAGCTGCGTGCATTAATTACACCAATCTTTCAACAGCACTTGCAATTAAAAAATCAAAAGAAGTTGGTGTAAGAAAAACAATGGGCGCAACAAGAGAACATCTCATCAAACAATTTTTATCAGAAACGTTTTTGCTTACAGCTTTTGTTTTTATTGCAGCGGCTTTATCTGTGAGGCTTTTTCTTCCGCCGTTAAATAGTTTCCTTGATAAAAATATTCCGCTCAACTGGTTGCATATAAATAGTGCACTGCTTTTAGTTGGTTTATGGATTACTGTTTCATTATTGTCAGGTTTATATCCTGCATTTGTTTTATCAGGCTTTAACCCAATCACTGCTTTAAAAAATAGAACGGTAACACCAAAAGCATCTGTTGTTACATTAAGAAGAGGTTTGGTGGTGTTCCAGTTTTTAACAGCGCAAATTTTAATCATCGGAGCAATTGTAGTGGCAAAGCAAATGAGTTTTATACAGGCACAACCTTTAGGATTTACTAAAAATAATGTGGTTGATATAGCGATTCCAGAAAATAAAGCTGCACAATTAAAATTGTTGAAAGATAAACTTTCAGCAATACCCGGCATAAGCGATGTAAGCTTTTCATTAGGCGCACCTGTAACAGATAATAATGCTTCTACCAGTTTCAATCGCAAAGAAAAATATGCTTCAGAAAAAATTGATGTAGAAGTAAAAGCTGCAGATAAAAACTATCTGCAAACATACGGCTTGCGTTTAGATGCAGGAAGATGGTTTGATGAAAATGATGAACGTGGTGTTGATGATGCTATTCCTGATTCTTTAAAACGTTATGCTTTTGTGTTAAATGAAACAGCAGTAAAAGCGCTTGGATTTTCATCTGCACAGGATGCGTTGGGTAAGTATGTAACATTTGGAATGAATGACATTTCAGCGCCGGTAATTGGCGTGGTGAAAGATTATAACACAGCTTCCTTGCATGATGCTGTTAAGCCTGTGTTGATGGTTGAATTTCCTTTCTTTTATTATGATGCAGGTATAAAATTAACTAACGGTTATTCTGCAT
>JAICKT010000078.1 GCA_025927795.1 Parafilimonas sp.
GTCGCTTCTGTAATAAAAACGATTTGGATCTTTGGGATCATTGAATTTCCGGTCAAGCTCAAGATGTGAATATGTATTATTAACGCTGTCTGATAAATGCATTAAATCGCTGCTTAATTTATCTTCTCCAATGGTATAAACATAGTTTGTTGAATCGCCGTAATTACGTGAAGGATCTATTCTTCCAACCATATCAATATTCAAATCAACAGAAGTTGAATCCAGCGGAAAAACGGGATGATCTGTATAATATTTGCTCCCCCATAAACCTTTTTCTTCGCCGGAAACTGTCATAAAAACCATCGTGCGCCTTGGACGAAAACCTTTATCTCTTGCAGCAGCAAAAGCTTCTGCTATTTCCAATACACTTGTAGTACCGCTGCCATCATCATCAGCACCATAATAAATTACTGAATCGCGCTTCCCCAAATGATCGTAATGACCGGTTACAAAAACATATTCATCTTTTTTATCAATACCAGGCAAAACACCAATTACATCTGTGCTTTGCAAATTATTAGTTATTTTATTTATGCTGATATTAAGATTAACGTTATAGCTTTTAGGAGTTGCATTCGAATCAACATGCGTATTTAAAATTGCATCACCAAGATTTTGAGAAATAAAAAATACGGGAATACTTTTATTATTAACCTGTGCCAAATACATATTGCCTTTTGAATTAAAATTTTTGCGCGGAAAAGAATTTGAAATAATTAATAATCCGGCTGCATTGTATTGAGGAACCAGGTTTATTATTTGCCGAAGACCTCGAAAAGATTGTTCTGAAGTAAGCGGAGCAATTATTATCCATTTATCTTTTATATCAATACTATCATAATCATTGCGCGTTGAATCTTTAATTCCTTTACCTGCAAATACAATATTTTGTACTTGCCAACTGCCTGAAGGAATGTTATTACCAGCTGGTGCAAAATCATCACCTAAAGAAAAATTTTTACTATTTACATTAAAGGTTGCTGATGTAATTGAATCCTGGTACACAGGAAATGCCATCTGGTATTTCCCTGAATCACCCGGTTCTAATTTTAATTTTTTAAAATAATCTTCAATGTATGCAGCTGCTCTGCGCTGCCCTTCGGTTGCAGTTTCTCTGCCTTCCATTTGAGCGCTTGCTATTACAGATAACTTTGATTTTAAATCAGCCGGTGTAATAATAGAGGCAAATTTTTCTGCAGTTTTATCTTGTGCAAATAAGTCAATAACTGAAAAAGATAAAATAAAAAGAACAACAATTTTCATGGCGATTTATTTTAAACAATAATGAATTCTAATTAACTCCATTCTTCCATTTCCTTCTGCTGTTCTTTTTTATACACTCTTGCAGAAAGATAAACACCTAATTCAAACAAAGAATACAAAGGAATAAAAACAATCGTTTGGCTGTACCAATCAGGGCTTGGTGTAATAATAGCCGCCACAACCAGAATAATTACGATAGCGTATTTGCGTGACCTGCGCAGCATTTGCGGTGTTATTAAACCGATTTTTGTAAGCGCATAAGTAAGTACCGGCATTTCAAAAGCGATACCGCAACCTAAAATAAGATTGGTAAGATTATCGAGATAATCATTAATAGTTGGTTTTGTTTGAACCATTTTTAATGCACTCACCTGGAAAGTTGCAAGAAAATTAAATGTAAACGGTCCTAACACAAAATAACCGAATGCTGCACCTAAAAAGAAAAAGAATGAAATCCAAAAAATAATAAAGCGTGTACCTTTTAATTCTTTTGGTTTTAATGCAGGTTTTACAAAACGCCAGAATTCCCAAAATATATATGGGAATGCAGCGAGTAACCCACCAATAAAAGCTATAGAAAAACTACCAAAGAACTGTCCGCCGAAAGTGGTTGTTTGCATGCTAATAGTAACAGGCGGAAGACATAAATTATCACCTAAGTTAAGTTTATGACTTAGTGCACATATTGCACGATAACTTATAAAATTTGGATTAATGGGTCCTGCAATTATGTTATCAAACACCCATTGTATTTTAATAAAAATTATTACGGCGAAAAATAATATTGCAATTAATGAACGGATAATATGCCAGCGCAATTCTTCAAGATGATCCACAAATGCCATTTCGCCTCTTCCCTGGCTACGACGCCCGAAAAAACCTTCAGCCATTCTTTATTTTTTGTTGAGGGACACAAATGTACGTGGCAGATAAAAATTCAAATGAATTATATTTTTAAGCTGAATAATTTAACGAAGCAGTTTTAGTTTAACCATTTCAATGCGTGTATCGCTTACATTAAGAATATCAAACTCATATTTATCAATTATAATGCGTTCTTTAAGATGCGGAATAGTTTCGTGTTGATTGATTATATATCCGGATAAAGTTTCTGATTCGTCTTCAGGAAAATCAAGCTCATATTTTTCATTCAGATAATCAAGTTCAAGCCTGCCCGAAAAAATATATTCATTATCGGCAATTTGCTTTTCAACAAATTCTTCTGTATCATATTCATCTTTTATTTCTCCAAAAATTTCTTCGAGCAAATCTTCCATGGTTACTATGCCGGCAGTGCCGCCAAATTCATCAACCACCCACGCAATACTTTTTCTTTCTTTCGTGAATTTATTCATAAGATCAGTTGCGCTCATGGTTTCAGGTACTACGGGAATCGGTAATAAAATTGAGTGCAAATCGGATGGTTTCTTGAAAAAATCAAGCTGATGAACATAGCCCTGTATGTTATCAATATTTTCTTCATATACTACAAGCTTACTAAGCTTGGTTTCTATAAAAAATTTTATTGCAGTTTCAATTGGCGTATTAATTTCCAGTGCCTCCACTTCTGTGCGTGGCACAAGACATTGGCGAACTTTAACCAACGGTAATGACAAAGCGTTTTCAAAAAGTTCATTATTTAATTCTTGTGTACCGGGATCCTGATCTTTTGTTTGCTGATAAAAATGTTCCAAATCAACTTTTGAAAATGGCTCTTTATCTTTTATGCGAACATTAAAAAGATATTTCAAAATACCTTCTGCAAAGTTTACAAACAGCGAAGAAATTGGATTAAACAACCTGTAAAATAATTGCGCAACAGGTGCAAAGAAACTTAACAGGCTATCATTTCGTGCCCTGAAAATTGCTTTTGGCAAAAACTCACCGATAATTAAAACAACAAGAGATGAAAGAATAGTATCAAACAAAAGCTTTACATATTCATTTGTAAGATGCAGCGGATTCCATAAAGAAGTGCGCATTAATTCGCTAAACAATAATCCATAAACAACAAGGCAAATATTTGCACCGATAAGACAAACACCTAAAAACTTTGATGGGTTTTCCATAAAGTTTGATAGAATGATGCCGCTGTTTAAACCTTGCTTCTTTTTTAATTCGATAGTAAGCCTGTTTACGCTTACAAAAGCTATTTCAAGCCCGGCAAAAAAAGCAATTAGTAACAGCGTAACACAAATCCATAAAATTAAATTTACTGAAAGCATAATCGAATATATAAAGAATTATTTCTCCGGTACAACCTGTTGTGGAAAGTTCTGGCTTTTTCCCATTTCCAAAATCCAGTCTTTACGGCGCAGTTCAAAGTTGGTTCCGAGATATAGGCGGCGTACCTGTTCATTCGCGGCGAGTTCTTCAGCAGTTCCATGCTTAAAAATTTTCCCTTCAATCAGTAAATAAGCACGATCACAAATAGAAAGAGTTTCGTTCACATTATGATCAGTAATTAAAATGCCAATGTTTTTATACTTCAATCTTGCAACAACACTTTGAATATCTTCAACCGCAATTGGGTCAACACCGGCAAATGGCTCATCCAACAAAATAAATTTTGGGTCAACAGCAAGTGCTCTTGCAATTTCAGTTCTTCGTCTTTCACCACCACTTAAACTATCGCCATTATTTTTTCTTACATGGTGAAGATTAAACTCAGTTAATAAATTTTCTAATTTTTCTTCTCTTTCTGTTTTGGTGAGATTAGTCATTTCGAGCACTGCAAGCAAATTATCTTCAACACTAAGCTTTCTGAATACTGATGCTTCCTGTGGTAAATATCCAATGCCCATTTGTGCCCGTTTGTACATAGGCAATTTGGTTATATTCATATCATCCAGGAAAACTTCCCCTTCATCTGCTTTTATCAAACCTACAACCATATAAAATGTTGTGGTTTTGCCTGCGCCATTTGGTCCGAGCAAACCAACAATTTCACCTTGTTCAACTTGTACAGAAACGTCATTAACTACAGTTCGTCCGCTATAGGTTTTAATAAGATTTTCTGTTCTTATAGTAAGACTCAAAGCAAATGTGTTTAAGCAAAAGTAGATGAAGCCATGTAATGAAGTATAAAAAGCATTTATCTTAACAAGTTATATTTAGGTTGATATTACTTAAGTGAGGCACGCACTGTTTTTACATCAGTTGCAGTGATAGCAGAAGATTTATTACCAAAACTGCTGCGTATATAAGTTAGTACATCTGCAATCTGCTGATCAGTTAAATAACTTTGTGCCGGCATATTATTGGAATAAGTTTGTCCATCAATCGGAACCTTTTCAACCGAGCCCTGCAAAACCCATTTTATAATTTTTTGTTTATCGCCTGTTACGTAAGATGTTTTAATAAGCGGTGGGTTCATTCTTGGCACGCCACTTCCGTCTGCCTGGTGGCAGGTTAAGCAATATTGTTTATATAATGCACTGCCTCGTTGTTTTGACGTTTGTGAAGGTTGTGTTGAAGCAATGCAAATTACAGAGGAGCTTAACAAAATCATTACAACTATTTTTTTCATATTATTTTCCTGTATAAGTAATTTTATAAATAGTTCCTTTTACATCATCACTTACATATAAAGCACCATCAGGGCCTTGTGCTAAACCGCAGGGACGATGTTCAGCTTGCCCGGGTGAAGTAATTATTTTTTTGCCTGAAAAACCATCTGCAAAAATCTCCCAATTACCACTTGGCTTACCATCTTTAAAAGGAACAAAAACTACAAAATATCCTTTCTGCGGTTCGGGAGCTCGGTTCCATGAACCATGAAATGCTATGAAGGCACCATTTTTATATTTCTCGGGAAACATATTACCGGTATAAAATAAAAGTCCGTTTGGTGCCATGTGACCAGGAAATGCAACTACCGGATCCTGTGCATCTTCCCCGCCTTCTTTTTTACCATCTCCGCCGTATTCAGGTGCTAATATTTTTTTATGTTGAATTTGATCGTAGTAAATATATGGCCAACCGCCGTTACTTCCTTTATGCACTTCATACATACATTCTGCTGGCAATTCTGCGCTTTGTTTGGCGTTAAAATATTCAGGAAAATTATCGTACAACTGATCACGGCCATGTTGTGTTATAAATAAAGAATTCGTTTGTGTATTCCAGTCAAGCCCAACCACGTTACGAAAACCGGTTGCATAATGAACACCATCGCCATAAGTTTGATTTTGTTTATCTGCTTTAAATTCCCAGATACCTCCTGCTGAATCAAGAATAGGACAGGGCTTTATCCCTTTAGAACCTTTTTCCCTGTCATGTTCCTGGCAGGCATTTGAATACGCACCGACATTTACATAAATGTTATCATCATTATCCAATGTTATCGCTTTTGCTTCATGTTCCCCACGCGCTAATAAACCTGTTATTATTTTTTCGCGTGAATTAGTATCGGGCTGATAATTATCATTAAGCTTGTAGCGGAAAACTTCTGTATTTGAAGAAGCATATAAGTAATGATTATTAATGTACATTCCTGTACCTATAAAATCTCCAAAACCAATCATCTTATCCATTTTGCCGTCTTTGTTATCATCGTGCAACCAATAAATACCTTTGCCATTCTTTAAATTTTCAAGTTTTACAAAAATGTCACCATTTGGTGTAACGGCTAAATGCCTTGCTGCGCCCAATCCATCTGCAACTTTCATTGCTTTAAAACCTAATGGCAGTATTAAACCGGCATTGTTTGTATTAGTTTTTTGTTGTTGAGCATTGAGGTAAGCAGAATTGACAAAAGAAATTAAAATAATAAAAGTAACAAGATGTTTTTTCATAAAGGCTGTTTATACAAAAGTATATATTTAAAAGTTTAACAATCTTAAGCTCACTTAAGACAATGTAAAAAAAGAGGTTGTCTTTTTATAGACAACCTCTTGAGTTTACCACTCTAAAGAACCCCCAAAAATTTGTTTTTTTCAGGCCGGGCGCAAAGGGAACATTAACACACTAAACAAACAAAGTTTAATAATTTATTTAAGGTCTTTTATAATTCCAATGTTTACTCCAAAATTGCTTACAGGTAAATTGCCTATGCCCAAACCTTGAGTTGCAGCCTGGAAATAGGGCTCAATTTTTACATTAAAGAATTTCGAAACCGAAGTTTCGTAGCCTACACTTAGATTAACTGATGAAAAGAATTTAGTTGCAGTTAAGGCACTAAACTTTCTATGAACGTCTTTCGAACCGTTATTTTTAATTATATTATAATCATATTTTTCGTTGTGCATTATTAATGCAACCGTAGTACCACCAGTTGCAAAAAAATGATAGTTGTTTTTAAACAAATTATATTTTAAAGCTACTGGTACTTCTGTTAATTTGTTATTTCCATTTAAAGCGTCTAAGGTTGTAGCGCGTTTTAATTTAAGATTAGATGTGTCAACATATTTTGCATCACTATAAAAATTGGCATGTACACGTTGTAATCCAACTTCTGCACTAATGCGATTATTTATTCGATAACCAAGTCCGACGCCTATTGAATAACCTGGTTTATTTATGTGTTGGAATTTTATTGTTGCGAAATCGGGTGAAAAGAAAAATGTTCCATAAAAAGTTTTTGGTTGCGGCCGCAAGCTTGTGTGCTTACTTTCTTTATTTTGGATATTAACTATTTTATCAGTTTTATCAGGGTTTTGAATAGTATTTTTATTTGTTATTGAAAGAGCATTATTTTTAGGTTCATTTAAAAGGATTAAGTTATCATTTGAATTGACAGCAGGAAATTTTGGTTGCATACTTGACTGAATTTGTGCTAAAGAATTATCACTTTCTTTATTTAATAATTCAGGATTAACTAATGCTTTATTCTTAGGAGATATGCCTTTATTTGAAGAATGGACAAAAGGCTTTGAGATACTTACTTGTGTAACGTTATTATTCTTACTTAAAACTTCTGAAGGTTGATTTTTGTTGATTTTATTTTCATTCTGATGTTTACTATTGTTTTTGTTTTTTTGAGATAACGAGCTTTGTTTAACAGCATAAGAAATTACCTGTTTTTTATTTAAGCTATCAACAATAAAAAAACTTGCACCTAAAAGCAGTAACAATAAAGTGGCATATTGCCATTTTCTTTTTTTGGTTTGTACAACGGTTTGAGAAGTGTGTAATTTGGCAGCAACAATATCCCAGTTTTTGTTATTTATTTTTAGGGGATATTCTTCGGCAGCTTTCTGAAACAACGCATCTAAATTATTGTCTGACTGTTGCTCCATGATTTATTTCTGTAAATCTTTTACTTATAAATTTTTTTAATTGAGCCTTTGCTTTTGCCAATGCAGATTTTGAAGTACCTTCCGAAATGCCAAGCATACCTGCAATTTCATTATGCGAAAAACCATCTATAACAAACAAATTAAAAACTGTTCGGTAAGACTGGGGCAATCGTTTTATTTCACAAATTAATTCTTTATACAAAACTTTTTGATCTGAATTCTGTGTCCGGTCATTTTCTTCCCAAATATAACCGGGCAATTCACAAATTTCAGGAGCTGATTGGCCTCTTCTTAATTCATCTATGGCTGTATTGATTAATATTCTTTTCATCCAGCCCATCAAGATTTTTTCAGTATCTAAACTGTCCTTACTTAAATTAAATTTAGGAAGGTTGTTAAAGATCTTTACAAAGCTGTCATTTACTACATCAGTTGCTTTTTCGTATTGATAAATATACCTGAAAACTGTTTTTAAAGCAAAGCCATAATAATGCTCATAAAACAGCTTCTGACTTTTATAATCATTAGTAATACAACCCTTAATTAGTAGGTATAAAGACTCCACTCTGCAAGGGTTAATATTTGTGAATAAAATACGTATAACAATAGGTATTGGTTGCCCGCATAGTGAGAGGCAGACAATATTTTAAATTGGATTTTATATCTGAGCCTGGACTTCTTTTCATAGCTAAAACTTTATAATTTGTTTAATTATTGCAATTTCAGTTTTATTTTTTCGAAAATAAAAATATTTAAGTGTTGTATAATTCTCGTTTCGTATTCGTTAAAAAAACAACCGTAATAAAAAAAATAGCCTACTCAAAAGAGTAGGCTATCAATATAAACTTAAAAGATTTTAAACTTTTGCTTCTTCTTCTTTCTTGCCGAATTCAAATTTTATTTTTTGATTTTCCTCGTCCAGACCGGCTATTAAAATGTCTCCCTGCTTAACGTTTAGAGCAAGTATTTCTTCAGCTAATGCATCTTCCAGATATTTTTGAATGGCTCTGTGTAAAGGTCTTGCACCAAACTGCACATCATAACCCTTATCAGCAATAAATTCTTTCGCCTGATCAGTTATTTTTAAAGTAAATCCCATTGTATTTAATCTTTTAAATACACCTTTCATTAAAATATCTATAATTTCAAAAATATGTTCTTTATTGAGGGAATTAAATATAACCACATCATCAATCCTGTTCAAAAACTCAGGAGAAAAAGTGCGCTTTAATGCCTTTTCTATTACAGCTTTATTATTCTCATCTGCATTTTGAACTCGGGCCGCAGTAGCAAAGCCAACACCTTCTCCAAAATCTTTTAACTGGCGTACGCCAATATTAGATGTCATTATTATCAATGTATTTTTGAAATCTATCTTTCTTCCCAATCCATCCGTTAACTGCCCATCATCTAAAACCTGTAATAAAATATTATAAATATCCGGATGTGCTTTTTCTATTTCATCAAGAAGAATTACACTGTATGGTTTGCGACGAACTTTTTCTGTAAGCTGACCACCTTCTTCATAACCCACATAACCCGGAGGTGCACCAATTAAGCGGCTTACCGTAAATTTTTCCATGTATTCGCTCATGTCAATGCGTATTAATGCATCTTCTGAATCGAACATATACCTTGCTAAGGCTCTCGCTAACTCTGTTTTACCAACACCTGTAGGACCAAGAAAAATAAAACTCCCTACCGGTTTTCTTGGATCTTTTAAACCAACACGATTTCGCTGTATAGCTTTCACCACTTTTTGAATGGCCTCATTCTGTCCAACAACCATACTTGCCATGTCTTCTGACATTTTGCGAAGCTTTTCGCTCTCTGCCTGCACCATGCGTTTTACAGGAATACCCGTCATCATACTTACAACTTCGGCAATATTTTCTTCATCTATTGGATAACGCTTGTGCTTACTTTCTTCTTCCCAATCGCTTTTTGCTTTTTCCAGTTCTTCGCCCAAACGTTTTTCAGTATCACGCAAAGCGGCGGCTTCCTCAAAACGCTGGCTTTTTACAACACGATTCTTTTCAAGCTTTATATCTTCAATCTGCTTTTCAAGTTCTAATATTGTTTGAGGAACATTTATGTTTTTCAAATGAACTCTTGCACCAACTTCATCCAACACATCAATTGCTTTATCCGGTAATAAACGGTCCGTCATATAACGATCACTTAATTTCACGCATGCATCAATTGCATCATCACTATAAGTTACATTATGATAATCTTCGTATTTGGGTTTGATGTTAGTGAGAATCTGAATCGTTTCTTCAACGGTTGGTGGATCAACTATTACTTTTTGAAAACGTCTGTCTAAAGCGCCATCTTTTTCAATATACATTCTGTATTCATCCAAAGTAGAGGCACCAATACATTGCAATTCCCCACGTGATAAAGCAGGTTTAAATATATTGCTTGCATCAAGCGAACCGCTTGCGCCGCCTGCACCAACTATTGTATGAATTTCATCAATAAAAAGAATTACATCGCGGTTCTTTTCAAGCTCATTCATAATAGCTTTCATACGTTCTTCAAACTGGCCGCGATATTTTGTGCCTGCAACAAGTGCAGCAAGATCAAGGCTGATAACTCTTTTATCATACAAAACCCTGCTTACTTTTCTTTGAACAATGCGTAAAGCCAAACCTTCTACAATTGCTGTTTTACCAACACCAGGTTCACCAATTAATATTGGATTGTTCTTTTTACGGCGGCTAAGAATCTGAGAAACTCTTTCAATTTCTTTTTCTCTGCCAACTATCGGATCTAATGCGCCTGTTTCTGCAAGCTTTGTTATATCCCTGCCGAAATTATCCAATACCGGCGTTTTACTTTTTGCATTGCCTGCCGGTTTATTTTTTTGCTGTGATGAATAACCCTGTTTTCTTTCATCTTCAAAATCATCATCGTTGTCTTCAGTGTACTCGCTGCGCGGTTCGTTACTTCTTACCATACCTAATTCGTTTTTAAAATTTTCATAATCTACATCATATTGATTCAAAATTTGCGTAGCAATATTTTCTTTATTCTTTAATATAGATAACATAAGATGTTCCGTTTCTACAAGCGGGCTTTTTAAAGCCTTGGCTTCAAGTACGGTAACACGTATTACCTTTTCCGCCTGTTTTGTAAGTGGTAAACTATTTATGTTAGCTATATTTTTTCCGGTTTTGTCTTTAACAGCAAGCTCAATTTCTTTACGCAATTCATAAAGATCAACGTTTAGTTGTTTAAGCACTTTTATAGCTGTATTTTCTCCGTCTCTGATTAAGCCCAGTAAAAGATGTTCCGTTCCAATAAAATCATTACCTAATCGTAATGCTTCTTCCCTGCTATAAGAGATGATCTCTTTAACCTGGGCAGAAAAGTTATTATCCATTTAATTGTGTTTGTACAAGTATAAGAAATATTTTTGAGGAAGTTAAATTATCAGTTTACACATAATGTTAATGATCTTTCAACAACCATTATGAATTTCAAAATTGATACCAGAGAAAAATTTACGGTTATTACACCCCTTTCAGATTTTTTATCTGACAATTTAACAGCAGAATTAATAGCACTTGCAAACGGTTATGAACAAAATAAAATTAATCTTGTAATCAATTTTAAAAACATTGTCTTTATTAACGAGCAAGTTATTGAACAAATTGCTGCTTTGCAACAGGAATTTTATTATAATAAACTTTCGTTTGTTGTTTGCGAAATACAACAACCCGTTAAAACTGTTTTTGAAAAACTGGAATTAGATGATGTGCTTAATACCGCGCCAACAGAAACCGAAGCATGGGATATTGTGCAAATGGAAGAAATAGAAAGAGAATTATTGAGTGATGAGTAATATCATACATCTTTTAAAACAAACAGCCTTGCATGGCAACCGTTGCACTAAAATCTTCTGCAGGTAAATGGATAATGGTTTCAACCCTACTTGCTTCGACAATGGCTTTTATTGATGGCACTGCACTTAACGTTGTTTTACCTGCATTACAAAAAAGCCTTAATGCAACAAGTGCAGAGCTCTTCTGGTTATTGAATGCATATCTTTTAATGCTTGCATCATTAATATTAATTGGTGGTTCCGCTATTGCAGGCGTTGGTTTATTGATTATTGGACAACTTTTTTTTCGGTGTTTTTGGTTTAGGTATGTCTTTTACTGTTGCGCCGCTTACTGTAGCGGTAATGGGTTCTGCAGATAATCATTTATCCGGAACTGTTTCTGGTGTAAATAATGCGATGACGCGTATTGCGAATGTTTTTGCCAATGCAATTTTTGGCGCGCTGGCTGTAATCTTTTTTTCAGATACTTTACAATCAGATTTAAAAAATATTTTAATTCCATCACAAATAAAACAAGCTTTTACTGCGCAAGCTGTAAATCTTGGTGATGCAAAAATACCTGCAGGCGTTAATGGTAATATCAAATTAATAATTCAAAATCTTACCACGAGAGTTTTATCGCTTCATACAAAAAAATTATGCTGCTATCATCATTGCTCGCATTTTTTGGTGCATTAATGTCTTTATTATTTATTAAGAATGATATGGTGAAAAAAGACAAGCACTAATCCATCTGTTGAAAACTCACTTCAACCCATCGCATAAAATTTTTGTAATTTTGTATGATAATGAATGATAAGAAAAAAATTAAAATAGCGGTTCTCGATTTAAATAATGGTTTTGCAAACCAGGGCATGCGATGCATCCAACAAATAATTCGCGATTGGACAAAAAATAACCACCATAATATTCAAACAGATGTTTTTGATGTAAGACAAAAGCTTGAACTTCCAGATTTATCTTATAATGTTTTTATATCAAGCGGTGGTCCCGGATCGCCTTTAGAAACTGCTAATCTTGAATGGGACCAAAAATATATGCGATGGATTGATGAAGTAAATGAATTTAATAATAGCTATTCTAATTATCCTAAGAAACATATCTTTTTTATTTGCCATAGTTTTCAGTTAGCCTGCCGGCATTTTAAAATTGCCAAAGTTTGCAGGCGCAATTCAACTTCTTTTGGTGTGTTTCCGGTACACATGACAAACGAAGGCAGAAATGAAATTGTTTTTGCAGGAATGCAGGATCCTTTTTATGCTGTTGACAGCCGCGATTACCAGGTAATTGAAACAGATGAAATCGTTATTAATGACATTGGTGCAAAAGTTCTTGCCATAGAAAAAGAAAGACCGCATATTCCGCATTTGGAAAGAGCTGTTATGGCGATACGTTTTAATGATTATTTTATCGGTACACAATTTCATCCCGAGGCAGACCCAACCGGAATGACAATACATTTAAACAGCGAAGAAAAGAAACAAACTGTAATTAAAAATCATGGTGAAGCAAAATGGAAAAACATGATTGAACAGTTAAATGATCCGGATAAAATTTTATGGACACACGATCATATTCTTCCCAACTTTCTAAATATTGCTGTTGAAGAATTGGTGGAGAACTAATTTATTTTAGCGTTAATTTTTTCTTTTCTCTTTCAACTTACATGTCAACTTTGTGTTTTAATTATTTGTTTGAAACTTAAAAACACAAAAGGATATTCTGTCATTCATCAATGGCTTGCATCCAAAAATATGCAGGCATTTCGCTTCCAGGAAGAAACGTGGCAGCATATCATCAATAATAAAAGTGGTTTGGTAAATGCACCAACGGGTTGCGGAAAAACATTTTCTGTTTTTTTGGGAAGTATTATTCAATTTATCAATCAAAACCCGCAAACATATCAAACAAAAAAAAATAATGGCTTACAACTTTTATGGATAACACCATTGCGTGCTTTAGCAAAAGATATTGGCAGAGCAATGCAAGATGTAATTGCAGAACTTAATATGCAATGGCAGGTTGGTATTCGTAACGGCGATACAGATGTTGCCGAGCGACAAAAACAAACACGCCACATGCCGGAAGTTTTAATTATTACACCGGAAAGTTTAATGCTTTTACTCGCACAAAAAAATTATCCTGATTTTTTTAAATCATTAAAAATAATTGCAGTTGATGAATGGCATGAATTACTTGGCAGCAAAAGAGGTGTGCAAGTTGAGTTAGCGATAAGCAGAATTTTGAATGTGAATCGTCAAACGTCAAACGTGAACGAAGCGCCCAACTCTAAACTTAAAACGCAAAACTCAAAACAAAACAATCAACAATCAACATTCAATAATTCCCGCCTGCCGGACGTCCAGGAATCTTCAA
>JAICKT010000137.1 GCA_025927795.1 Parafilimonas sp.
AATAAGTGAATAATCGTAAATATTATCCTGAATTTCAGGATAGTATTTTCCACTGAAAGAAATTTTCCAGTTATTATCAATACTCTTAATAAAATTTATAAGAGGTATTAATACATCAGGATTTTTTTCGCTAAAGCCTAATGTTGTAATATTAAACCATCCTTTTTCTTTTAAATGCTGTTCAAACGCCTTTAGATAAGATGACCAGAACTGTTTGTATTGAGCGCCGTTTACGCCTTGCTGAAAATAGGTTACTTTATTTGAATCTTCATCAAAATAATACATGCGATAATTTAGAGTTGCCATTCCAAAAACTGTAATCTGTTTGGTTATTCCAATGTCCATCATAAAACTTACCCACTTATCAAAGTTTGTAAAATCGTAACTGTACTTACCTGATGTATTTTTTACAACTTTAATAAACATGTCATTTACATCACGTGCAGAAGGATTAAACTGATCCCAAAAAAAACTTGCTGTTATTACATCTTCGCCTGCTTCTTTAAGTTTGTTCATTGCAGGTTTCATAAGATTAAAATGTTCCTGAGACCAGGGTTTTACTTTATAATAATCAGCTTCAGCAATTGGATATTGCCATAATTCAAGAAAAAACTTTTTATTGGCTGCAGTTGGCATTTTATTGTTTGAAACTTTTAATATAATATTTATTGATTGGCTGTTTCCATCTGCCGAAGCAGTTACAGTTCCCTTATAAGTACCCGGCTCAGCATCAAAAGGTATTTTTATTTTAAGCCATATAGGTCTGTTCGTATTGCTTTTTACAAATGAGGAATTTGCATGAAAATCTATAATATCAGGCATAATAAGCGTATTGTATTTTGCACTGGGTTGCACACTACATACGCCGCCCGTGTTATTAGTTATTACATAATAAACATAACCTATTTTGCATTGCGCATTATTAATAATTTTATTACCACTAAGTGAAGTAAGATCACTAACAGTAACGTTTAATGAGCTTATATTTTTTTTAGCGCTTATTACCAATTGAGCATTTACATCTTCACCTCTCCAGCCCTGCATATTTACAGATTTATCAGGATTAGAAACGGGATAATTGTTATAGTTTATCCGGCTGTTTATATCTGCCTGTGAAAAAGTGTAACCTGCTTTTAGTTGCTGCCATTTTGATTGATCTGGCTGAGAAAACGATGTTATATCACCAAAATTTTCATACTGGGCATTTCGTGATTGTGCGAAACTAAAATTTAAAATAAAAAGCAAGAGGGTTACTGCCGGTAATTGTTTTTGCATTGTAACTGATTTAATAAGATCAAATCAAAATAAATGAGCAAGGCTAAAGGCATTAATGCAAACTTCTAAACAAATTTTACGCCACGGAAAAACATATCATATACTTTTTAAAAAGGCATTTAACAAATCACTGTATTTAATCATTCCTTTTTTAAAGAAAGGTTTTATATCGTGTTTTGTTTTAAGCCTGTAGAAACATAATCTTAGCCATTGCCTGGCTAATGCCATTTTAAATGAATGATTGTTAAAAATTTTTTTATTGCTGTTTTGTTTAGCCAGATTGTTAAACCACAATAAGCAAGCGTTTGCATTCAACTCATCAAATTCAGCACTGGTAAATTTTAAATGAATATTTAATTCATCATTATTGTATTTAAAACCATATCGGTTAAGCTGCCTCTCAATAATTTTTCTTTCTCCGGTTTTGCGGGAATTCCTTTTTATTGAAGATGTATTGTTACTATGAACTCTGTAGGAACTTAAAAAATCATTTATCACTCCAATTTTATATTCGGCGGCAATTCTTTCAAACAAATCATAATCTTCAGCAGGCTCAAATCCTTCCCTGTACATCAGCTTTTTTAAAACTGCCATATCAATCATGGTTGCGGAATTAATAAAAATATTGGTAAAGAGCAATAAGGCTTTCACATAATCTTCATCACCATATATCGGAGCACTGGTGCCTGTTTTTTTTGACAGATGATTTATGTATTTTATTCGCCCTGCATTAACTGCTGCATCTTTATTTTCATAAAAATATTTTAAGTGTAATTCCAGTCTTTTTTTAACAGCTATATCATCACAATCCAGTGTAGCAAAATATTTTCCCTGTGCTTCTGCAATACCTTTATTTCTCGTACGAAACAAGCCAAGATTATTTTCATTCTTTAATAACCTGATTCTGTTATCTGCATATTTTTTTATAATTGAAATACTATTATCTATTGAACCATCATCAATTATTAGTAATTCAAAATTTTTAAATGTTTGCTGCAATACACTTTCAATAGCCTGACTAATAAATTTTTCGCCGTTGTGCACCGCCATAAAAACCGTAACCTCAGGCTTTTGCATTCTTTAATTTATTCTCTATAATATAAAACACCCTCCAAAATAAATGGGGCATTATTGGCTTTTGTTCAAAGCTTCCTTTACGTATTGCGGTAGGTGTATAATATTGATAAGGAATACCCATATTAAGACACCAATACCCATATTTTAAGGCTTCATATTGATTGAAAGGATGAAGATTAGGGTTATCGATGAAATCAACAACTTCAGTATGTGATGAAGGTTTATAAGTGCAATCAAGTGATTCATAAAAAGCCCTGCTTAATAAAATAACAGGCTTATTCCAATACACTCCTTCAATACCTGTTGTTGAGCCAAATACAATTATTTTGCCTGATTTATCCATCAATTCATAAGTATCAACATCTTCTTCTGCCTTAATTACCGTAAGGTTTTTATATTTATTTGCGAATGCATTTATTTCTTTAGTTTGGGTATTATTCAGATGTTTTAAATTAGGATGTACACGCAGATAAAAATGTTTTGTATCATCCTGCTCAAAAGCAGAAACTATTTTTTCAATTGCTTCGTTATCGTTTTTATATATCCTGTTTTTAAATTCTGCTATTCCCTCGTATTCATCCATTGAAGAATTAAAGATGGTTATGTTTTCTTTGTTTGTATCAAAACCCAAAGGAAGTTTTTTAACAACCTGTCCAACAGTGTATGAGTGCCAACCTTGTAGTACGCGGTTTCTCCTGTCTTCAAAAAATTTGCGCCCGATTTCTTCTTTATCCTTCCCTGCACTCTCCCATAAGTTTTTTATCTCGAGTTTAGCTAACATTAAAGAATGCGGAATGCCTTTTTCTCTCAAGAGATAATTTTTTAAAACACCACCTCTTTCATGCGTATAAAATTTTATTGATTTGTTTTCGCACAGGCGCATAAAAGGGCGCACTTCTAAAAATCTGCCATTAAATAAATAAACTACATCAGGCTTTATTTCATCAATTAATTTATTGCCCGATTCATAAACAAAAACTGCTGTTCTGATTCCTCTTTTTATATAATCTCTGTAATAATTTAAATCTGGTTCATGATCGCGTACAGTTGAAATTAATGAAGATGCAACAGCCATTCCCAAATCCCAACCTTTATATGTTAATGATTTCAACTCATCAACAGTTGTAATTTTTTCAATATCATAAATTGAATCAATATCTATATCAACTTTTGGAAAGCTTACAATATTTTGTTGAGGTACGTTTAGTCTTTCGTATGCTCTTGTAATTTTAGAAATACAAACCTTACATCCCAAAAAAGTATGATCAGGATTTGCAAAACATATATTTAACTGTCGTAAACATCTGAGAAAATAAACCTCATGTCCGTCACTTAATAATTTATTAGCAATTTCCAATTCCGTCTCAATATGCGGAGTTGCATGGTAAGAGGAATAAAATAAAACCTTCATGAAATATTCTTGATTTTTTCGTTCAGGGTACGAATAACTATGTGGCGTTTTGCAAAAATATTTTTTCTATAGTAAAAACTAACACCAGCCATTAATACGCTTGTTATACTAATCATTAATTTAAAATACCAGTAACTATCTTTCAAAAACCATACTAATAAGGTTAGGCTTATGCCATATATTATACTAAGAATATACACCTGGGTTAGCTTTGGAAAAACCCATGCCAGTTGTATTTTAACTTCTTTTATAAAAAGCACAATTATGCTTAGAAATAAAAATGAAACG
Source organism: Parafilimonas sp. (assembly GCA_025927795.1). GTDB lineage: Bacteria > Bacteroidota > Bacteroidia > Chitinophagales > Chitinophagaceae > Parafilimonas. The sequence continues at coordinate 4,052 of JAICKT010000137.1, forward strand.
AAAGTGCTTACGAGTGATGCCCAAATGTTGAAGAACGGAATAAACACAAGATTAAGAACTACGTTTATTACAGCAGCCATCATTGTAATTTTTGCCACTATCTTGGTTTTACTTAAAATGAATAATGAGTAAACTCCAAAATTGAATAACGGAAAAAAAATATTTGCCATTAATACAAGTATAGCAACAGGATAACCTGTTTGCAACTCAGGTTTACGGAATAAAAAAGTATAAATTTCTTTCATCCATATTGCACCGTTAAAAAAAAGAATGCCTATACCTGCAATAAGAAACACGAAAATTGCACGCACTCTTTTTTTATCTTCTTTGCCTTTATTTCGAAAAGAAACTTGTAATGTTTTACCAATAGCAGAAAATACTCCATTATTAAAAATCATGGCATTCGAGCCCAAACCATAACCCTGTGAATAAAGACCAATTGCAGAAATATTTACTTTAAAAAAACCAAGTAATATTCTGTCTGAAGTATTAAAGATCGCAAGCGATAAGTAATGCGGTAAAAGAGGCAACCCAATCTTTAAGTATTTATAAAAATGTTTCTTCTTGAAAAAAAAAAAGCGGATATATATTTTGCTTAATACAAATAGGATAAAAATAAAACAGTAGTGAAAAAAAGCTGGCCGATGCAAAGCCCACAACCAAACCTATATATCCTAACTTAAAATATTTAATTGTAACTAATAAAATAATTATGTTGAGTAAACTCATAATAATTGCGCGAAGTATAATTGCATAGGGCTGTTCTCTCATGATATAATAAACCTGAGCCAAAGACTCAATAGGAGAGCATATTAAAGCAAATGCACATATACCTGTAACAGTTAAATATTCTGTGTCAATTGTTTTGTTTAAAAGAAAGAAAAAAGCTATTGCCATGCACAGAGCGCCTAATATGCTTCCTATGGTCATAATACCATAAGAACGACTCCAAACAAGGTTATACTTGTTTGGATATTCGAAAAAAGAATTTTGAAGAATAACTTTTTGTCCTAAAGTAGTAGCCAGTTGGAATAAAGAGTAACACGCTATGATCATACCGAATTTACCATAATCATTTAATGACAAATAGGGAGTGATAACAGGCAGTATAAGAAAACTTACTATACTTGGCAGTTTTGGTGCTGCCGTGTACAGAACAGTATCAATAAAAAACTTCTTTTTCATTTAGGGAGATTTTTTTTCAAGGGATAAATTGGATACGTGTAAACAGAGTTACAGAAAACGCGAAGCAAGTAAACAAACAAATGTTTTAAGGAGCTTATTATTGATGCACAACCAATTTAATACGATAGTAAGTAACATTTATTTTAGGCAGATAATTAAACCCGCTATGCCGGGCATCGGTGCCACTATAGTAAACCCAGTATGTATCTTTTTCATCAGCAGGAATAACGCCTGGTGATACGGTGCCCCAATTCACATTTTTATTTGGAAATAATATATCAGTAATGTCATCATTCACCAAATAATAATCCTGTACATTATTCGTGCATATTAATTTTATGCAGATAGTATTTTGCTCTTCATTAAAATAAGTAGGAAGGAGCAAAATTGTTGTATCATTTATTTTTGAAGCGGCATTATTATAAATATGCTGAAAAGGACTATTAATTGCCGCTTTTAATAAAAGCATTGGAGACTGTATTGAATTTAAATTTTTATCGAGTATAGATAATCCTATGGCTCGTTGATAACCTTGCGAAAAATCATTATACCTCGAAAAAATGTAATAAAGCCCGTTGAATGTAACAACTCCAAACTGGGTATCTTGTTTTACATCATAAAGCTTTTTTTCAACTTTCCATTTTATTCCATCAGATGAAGAATATAAAAAGGTTTTCTGGTCTCCATTTACAAGTTTTGTACACAACATTTTATACGGATATTGATGATCATCTTCATCTATGAATACAAATGTTCCGGCTATTCCTGTAGAATTGTCACCTTGTATAAGAATATTTGTACTGTTATTAATAATGGGACGGCTCCAATTATCACCATTTTTAGAATCAGCAAAACAAAAAGAGCCATTAAAATTAGTTTGATTAGATGCAAAAGCATTGTACCACATTGATAAAGTAGTATCTTTCTTTATAACATTATAGTAATTAAGCGCTTTAGATTCCCAGGGCATTTGAGCTGAAAAAATTTTCTCAATAGATCCAGGCAAAAATTCAAATTTTAAGGAGCCGGTATATGAATGTAGTGGAACTCCTACCGGAATGCTATCTTTTTTACAAGACGACAAGCATAGAAGAAAAAATAAGCCCGGAATAAGCTTCGTAAAGATTTGAAAATTTTTTCTCATAAACTTTTGAATAAGCAGGTCGTTTTTCGAGATATTTATAACCGATAAATAATACCTTAAAAATATTTATTATCCTGAAAATGATCAAAATTTATTATAAAAAAAGCGAAAGAATGTAACAATCTAAAAATTACCCAGCAGTTATTTTTCGGTCTGAATATTTCCATTTCACCGCTTCAACATATTTCCAATCATCTTGCATTTCAACATTAATTTCATCCTTGATTTTCTGAAATTCAGCAGAATCTTTTGGAGACCAGAAAGCTAATTTCTGCTGCAAAATTCTACAAGGGCCCCATCCGATTGAGTTTAAAGAATTACGAAATCGAAATGGGAACTTTCTATATACTTTATTAATCTTTCGTAGTAACTCAAGTTTAGAACCCGAAATGCTCTTGTTAAATTTAGACTTATCAATTGATAGTTCATTTCGAGATAAATTCAATTCCTTTTCGATAAAATTATCCAAAAGTTTATCCCCAAATTTTTTGTAGTCCTCATAAGACAATACATACACTTTATTGAACAAGTTACACGCTTTTTTTATTCTGTAAGTATAGTTCAAATCCTCTTTTCTAATTAATCCGGTTTCTGAATAAAATTTATGAAATTTTAAAATACCACCTTCCTGAATATACTGTTTATACATTGACAAAAGAAGATCGCCATGCCTGCGAAAAACAATAAGTATGTCAGCCTCTGGAATTAATCTATGGAGATTATAAATGCTTTTTTCAAAAGAATTAATCCAATGAAAATCATTTTTAATTCCCTCTATCCATAAGCGATTCCACGCTATACCTGAAAAACCTTCATAAGATAGTAATGTTTTTTCATCTAAAGAACATCCGCTTTTTAACAAGTTTGTAAAAACAAGAGGTCCATGAAAATAATTTACGTCTTTAATAGCCGGAAAGTAATTATGCTGTAAAAATGTGGTAGCCGTTTTATGAGTACCAATATGTATTAATGTTTTCATGCAGCGGGAAAAAAATTTTCAAACTAATTCACATAGATAGTTTATCTAAAAAAATGAATTGATATTTTTTATTAATGATTTTGAATTCTACAATTTATTTCCAGGCTTCAAAGTAATTTAATAATCTGCTTTTTGTGAAGGCAGCGAAAGGTTAAAAGCAATTGCGGCTAATTATCTTAGAATACTGTTTCACTGCTTACGAAATACTGCACTACAATTAAAGCGTTATAAAGAGAAACAAATTAATAACTATATTTTAGTTAATCATATTAAAAGATAACGGTGTTCCTGCCTTTACATTTACCTTAATAATTTTTCCAATCAGATATTCATAGTGGCGTGTATGCAAACCATTACCGGGTCTTATAGAGCGAATATGTTCCTTTGTAATAATCTCACCTGCCTGGATATCTTTTACAACGTATAATGAACGTTTAAACTGCAAACTTTTTTTTTCTTTTTCTGTCAATTCATAGTTTACTTTACCCAATGAAAGAAAAGCACGTTCTGTTTCAATCACCAGATTTTTAAACTCTTCAGGTTCTAAAGAAAATGCCGAATCTACACCGCCGTCTGCTCTTCTTAAAATAAAATGCTTTTCAATAACACAAGCACCCAACGCAACTGCTGCAATTGAAGCCCCGATTCCCATGGTATGGTCAGATAATCCAATAGGATAATCATACAGCTTTTTCATGTGCGGAATGGTAAGAACATTTGTATTTTCAGGTGAAGCAGGATAGGTGCTTGTACACTTTAATAATACTAATTCTTTACATCCGTTTGCCTGTAATACTTGTATTGATTCCTGTATGTCTGAGATAGTTGCCACACCTGTTGACATAATTACGGGCTTGCACGTTTTAGCAACTTTTTTTAATAAGATGTGATCTGTATTTTCAAACGAAGCAATTTTATACACAGGTACATTTAATGTTTCTAAAAAATCAACTGCCGATTCATCAAAGGGTGAACTAAAAGCAATCAGACCAAGTTCATTAGCGTAATCAAAAATTGGTTTATGCCATTCCCATGGTGTATAAGCCTGTTTGTATAATTCATATAAATTCTGATTGTTCCATAAAGAGTTTTCATCTTTAATTTTAAATTCATCATTGCTTCCGTTAAAAGTAATTGTATCTGCTGTATATGTTTGAAGTTTTATCGCATCAACTCCTGCATCTGCAGCAGCTTTCACAATTTCGAATGCACGATCAAGTGATTGATTATGGTTGCCACTCATTTCTGCTATAATAAAAGGAGTAAATCCGGCACCAATTAATCTATTATTAATCTTAATTTCTTCTATCACGCAACTAACTTTTTAAAATGAACCAGATTTGCATTATCATTTTCTTTTTCAAAGCCTGTGTTTTCAAATATTTTTAAAGAAGCAATATTTGTATTTTTTACGGTTGCTTTTAAACATCCTATAAAGTGGCTGTCGTTTTTAAATTGCTTTATCCCTTCATTTATGATTAAAAAGCCAATTCCTTTTCCTCTTTGCAATTTATCAACAAGATAACTGATAGTGCTTTCATTATTATACACATCAAACCTTATCATACCTGCCGGAACATTAGAATTATATACAATGTAGAGATAGCAATTTTTATCTGCCATTTTTTTAGAGAACCAGTTTTTGTGTACTTCATAAGTAATAATGTTAGTTGATAAAGATTGAGCTCTTACTTGCGGATCATTTATCCATTCAAATAAAAGATCAGCATCTTTATTTTTGGCTCTTACAAATTTTAATTTGCCTGATGAATGTATTTCTGAAAGATCATTGAACATTTTTTGTAAACGCTGATTACTTTTCCCATCAATTAATTTGTATTGATTACTTATAATTTCGTTCGAATTATTTTGATCCTTTAATAATTCATAAGAATAAGCACATCTTTTTTCAATAAGCGAATTATATAAATCTTTTTGATTATCTGCTGTCTGTTTTAAAAACAAATTCCCTTTCACGCAGATATATTCCAAAGCAATCGTACTTGCAGCGGTAATGGCAATACCAGATTGTTGCATCAGCGTAAGCATATCTTTCGGCTTAAGATTTATGTATAATGAAACATGTTGCTCTTCTTTAATTATTTTGCGCAATTCATCCAAATGAAAATATGCAGCCCCAACCACTACATTTATTTTTTTTTGCGAAAACAAATGCATTACCTCTTCCAATGTTTGCATTGTAATATTATTAGAGTCTGCACCGCCAAAGCATATTAATATGGGTGATTTATGAAAGTCAAAAGTTTTACCTGGCTTCAAAGCTTCTTCTAAAAACATTTTTTTCAGCAACACATAATCCGTTCCTAAATAAAGCTGCGTATAAGGTTCAGTTGAATAATCTTTCTCGTTAATTCCCGGTGCATGATTAATTACTGCATCTGCAAAAAAATAATAAGCATGTATATCGTCGATACAAACAAGCTTACAGCCTTTCTCTTTAATTTTTTGCTGATAATTTGTATTGAAATTATAGCCGTCTAAAACAATTATTTCATTTCCTTCTAAAACAGAAATCCATTCAACAGCTTCTTCGTTATAAGAAATATTATTATTTAACTTAACAACTTTGGTTGAATATTGTTTGATATCTTTTATAACAGGTTGCGCATCTGCTCTTGTATAAAAATAAATCTCAAAATTTTCTTTCAGCATATCAGCTAAAGCGCAACATCTTGAAATATGACCTAAACCAATTGTACTGCTGCCATCAACCCGAAAAATTATTTTTTGCTTAAGCATTGTTGTGCAATTGCTGCAGGTATTTATATTTTAATTCTGCCATTTGCCAATCCTGCAACGTATCAATATCCTGTGCATGAAAGTCGTCAATCACTATTGCACCGGAATTTTGAGTGTATAATGATTCAGTTTGTAAAATCTTTTCAATATTAAACCAGTAAAACTGTCCTGCATCATGATAAGAAGGTTCAAGATCCTGCGAACGTTTGTTTAAGTTTTCCGGCCACCACATTGTTATTTTATCATCTTCTAATTTAAAACTGCGCCACATGGGATATGCGTACTGCACAACAGGAAATACAGTATCAAAGTTTTGTATAGTTAATTTTTTAAAAGCTTCATGCAGCAAAGCTGTGTTTATAAAAGGTGCTGTTGGATAAATACAACACCCATATTTAAAGTTTTGATGTATTTTTTTATATTCCATCAACACTTCTTTGAGCACATCAAAAGTTGTCGCATAATCATCTGCATTTTTTTCAGAGCGTTTGAAAGGAACTTTTGCGCCATATTTTAGCGCTACTTCTGCAATAACATTATCGTCGGTTGAAATTATTACCTCTTCAAATAGCTTACTTGTCAATGCGGCTTCAATTGAATATGCAATGATGGGTTTGCCGCAAAAATCTTTTATATTTTTTTTGGGAATTCTTTTACTGCCGCCTCTTGCAGGAATTATGGCAATGCTATTACTCTGCAACTTTTTGCTTTTTCATT
>JAICKT010000445.1 GCA_025927795.1 Parafilimonas sp.
TTACCACATTTTTGTTGAATGCCTTTACTGTCTGTAAAATATCCGCCCGGTGCATGACATGCATCTTCAATTATCCATAAACCATATTCATCAGCTAAGGCACGAAGTTTTTCAAGATTAACCGGATAGCCGCACAGATCAACAGGAATAAGCCCCTTGTAAGTTCCTTTTGGCGAAGCCGCAAGCAATTCTTTAATCTTTTCAATATCTATTAATGCTGTTGCAGCATCTATATCAGCGAAAATAACTTCACCACCGCAATAACGAACGCAATTAGCGGAAGCTGCAAAAGTTATTGGCGTGGTAATAACTTTTGAATTCTTATTTACGTTTAAAGCCATTGCACTCAGATGTAATGCAGCTGTACCATTAGCAACTGCAACGGCATATTTTGAACCAATATATTCTGCGAATTTTTCTTCAAACTCATTGATTTTTGGACCTTGTGTAAGAAAATCGCTTCTCAGAGTTTCTGTAACTGCTGCGATATCTTCTTCTGAAATATATTGCTTACCGTACGGGATCACTGCTTAAAATTTATATGAATGAATGGCAGAAAATTTACGCTTCAAAACCCGCATCAACATGTTGCCTGATTAAATTTCTTATTTCCTCAACACTCAGCCATTCGCTGTTTTCACCAGAATTATAATTAAAGCCCTGTGGTACTTTTTTTGCGTTAAAGTGTTTGATAAAATCTTCTAAATTCCAGCTATGCGTTTGCGGAAGTATTGCATAATATTTTCCAAGATCATAAGTAGAAAAAGAATCTGAAGATGTTATCATTTCTTCGTGAATTTTTTCGCCGGGGCGAATACCAACAATTTCATGTTTGCAATTTGGTCCTATCGCTTTAGCAATATCTGTTATTTTATAAGATGGAATTTTTGGTACGAATAATTCTCCACCCCATGCAGTTTCCAGCGCATGTAAAACCATATCAACGCCATCATCAAGCGAAATATTAAAACGCGTCATAGCAGCATCCGTAATCGGCAAAACACCTTCTTTTCTTTTGTTTAAAAAAAACGGAATTACAGATCCATTAGAGCCCATAACATTTCCATATCTTACTACGGAAAATCTTATTGGATTTGCACCTTTAATATTATTGGCAGCAATAAACAATTTATCTGATGCGAGCTTCGTGGCGCCATATAAATTAATAGGAGCAGCGGCTTTATCTGTTGAAAGTGCAACAACTTTTTCAACTGTTTCTTCAAGGCTTGCGTTTATAATATTTTCTGCTCCAAGAATATTTGTTTTTACACATTCCATAGGATTGTATTCTGCAATAGGAACATGTTTCATTGCGGCTGCATGAATAACATAATTTATTCCTTTCAACGCTCTTTTAAGACGCTCAAAATCTCGCACATCACCAATAAAAAAGCGCACCTGTGGATATTTTTGATGCGGATAATCCATTGCCATCTGGTATTGCTTCTGCTCATCTCTGGAATAAATAACAACTCTTTTTATAGACGGCCATGTATTCAATACTTTTTTTACAAAAGCTTTTCCAAAAGAACCTGTACCGCCGGTTACAAGAATGCTTTTATTGTTTAGGTCTAACATTAAGAATGATATAAGTAATAAAATTTAATTTGACTTAAATGACCTGAAAAACTTTCTCACTACCAGAAAAAAGCAAACTAAAAAGCCTGCTAAAAATCCGCCAACAATTAGTGAAATAAGTTTACCCGGTTTATCCATGTTTAATGGCAATGTTGGTTCATCAATTATTTGGTAAAGCGGCGTTTCTCTTTGGAGTGTAATTTTTGCAATTTCAAGATTTTGCAAAACCTGCCCATAAGCTTGCCCTAATGCAGATGCACTTGCCTGGCTTTGTTGTGCACCGGCACGTTGTACCTGGTACGCAGGGTTTAAATTAAAAGTTAGATCTGTTTGTGAGCCTGCAGAAGTTATTGCACCGCCTAAAACTCTTCGTAAGCTGTCTGCTTCATTTTGCAACATGTTTAAATTTTGTTTCGCCGTGCTGGTTTTGGTATCAATATAAAATGCTGAAGTTGCATTAACTAAATACTTAGTTAGGTAATAAGCAATCGTATCGTTTGTTGATGTGGTTGTTACTTCATAAATACTTTCATTATCATTTGGCTTCGATACATCAAGCATATTTGTTTGCACAGCATCATAAATAGTTCTGAATAAACTATCCTGCACCATTGTCATTTTTGAAGGATCATCAGGATATGGATACGCATTTTTTGTTCTGTCTTTTTCATTCCAGCTTTCATCTAATCCATTATCCTTAATATAAATATTTAAAAGCGAAGTATTACAATTCGGAGGCTTTGCAAATAATGCCTGCTGTACCATTCTGCGAGATTCCATTAATGTAATTATGTTATCACCAGAAAATACATCATCATTATCATTACCTAAATTAACACCAAACTGGCTTGCAATTCCCATTAATCCGCCGCTTGAAGAGGCATTGGTTGATAAAACAAAATTTAAAGTTGCGCTGTAAGTTGGCGTTTTTACAACTGCATATACAATACCTAATATGCCGCCAAGTATGCCGGCTATTAAAATAATTATCCATTTAGAGAAAAGATATTTTACAAGTTCAATTATTTTATTAATAATATCTCTGAAAGAAATGGAATCGTTATCTATCATTCTTACTAAAAATTATCCTTTTAATTAGTTGCAATAAAAGTTTAAATCAGCGACGCAGTATGGCTATTACAACACCTGCCAATGAAGCAAGTGCACTTGAAATACCAATAAATTCTGTTGTGGTAAGTCTTTGCTTTTCTTCTTTCGCAGGAACAATTACTTCGGCTCCGGGTTTTACTTCAGGAAAACTTTTGAAAAATAAAAACCCATGTGTTGAAGCCGCTTTTCCGTTTGCATATACTACATAAATTTTATTGCGCTTTCCATTTTCTGATACGCCCCCGGCGGATGAAATATAATCTCGCAAACCATATTTTTCGTTAAAAGGAATTTGTGTTGGAAATAAAACACTGCCACTTATTTTAACCTGTGCATTATATTTTGGAACGATTAATTCATCACCTGAAACCAGCACAACATCTTCAGGAGAATTTGGTTTTGCAAGAAGTTTCGTTATGTTTAAAGGAATCTGATCGTATTGTTTTTTAAAACTCTGCTGAACAAGATTTGTAGAGTCGCTTAACTGTTGCTGAATATTTGTTATAGTTTGTTGTTGTACCTGGCTTGTTTTATCTTCTAAATTATAACGTCTGATATAAGCGCCTTCAATATCTGCTTCGGGTGTAAAACCTCCTGCTCTTTTTATAAGATCACTAACCCGCTCTTCTCTTTTTTCTAAAACATACGGACCGGGATATTGTAACTCACCTGAAACTGTTATTGTTTGAAAAGCAAGATAACCGGGCTTGCGCCGTATAGAAATTAAATCAGATGGTTGAA
>JAICKT010000279.1 GCA_025927795.1 Parafilimonas sp.
CCTACTATTAACAGAGCATACATAACCGGCACTGCTTCTGTAGATTTTCCAATACTTGCAAACCATATTCCTTATACAGATACATGGGGCGTTGGGTTTATGGGTTATACAGATCAAAGTGCAGCAGGTGCGGTTTCTTTTAGTTATTTTTCTTTATCTACAGCATATCATAAAGGTCTTGATGAAGATGGGTTTCATCAATTGGGAGCAGGCTTTCAGGTTACTTATTCAAACATGCTTATTAATACTTCAGATTTAAAATTTGAAGACCAGTTAACGCCTTTTGGTTTTACCGGAGTTACCAGTGAGGTGTTTAATAATTCTACACTTAAAGCAAGTTATGTTGATGTAAATGCGGGGTTACTTTATACAATGAGCACATCAGATAAAAATAACATGTATGCAGGTGTAAGTTTATATCATATTAATCGGCCAAAGCAGGAATTTACAGGCGTTAATTATGATTTGTATCCCAGAGCTACTTTTCATGCCGGCGGATATTTTCCTGTTGGTGCTATAACTACAGTTCATGTAAGTGGTTTATTTAGTACGCAGGCTGGCGCACAGGAAACACTTATTGGTGGTGCATTACAATTTGTTGCCGGAGACCCTGATGGAGATAATCCTACAAGCTTTTATGGCGGCGCATGGGTAAGGTTAGGTGATGCATTTATTCCTTATATCGGTTTAGAGTTTGGGGATTTACGTATTGGCACCAGCTACGACATAAATACTTCAAGTTTAAAAGCAGCATCGCAAAGCCGCGGCGGCATTGAAATTTCTCTTATCTATATAAAACATGCTGAAGAAAGCAAAGGAATTCCTTGTCCTAAGTTTTAGTGTTTACATCAGGCAGTCTAACATTAAATCATAATCTGCCTTTGATATCGCTTGCCCCATTTTCCCCAGTCTTTCATTAAATCCTGTAGGGTTATAAGCAATGCAGATGAAGTGGTTTTCTTACCTTTTGCGGGAGGCACTAATTGTGTATCTGTAATATTTTCTGTATAAACTTTTGTTGCGAACCATGTAATATGTTCATGTGGCAATGCAAGTCCCAATATCATTCCGGGTAAACCATTAAAAGATTCAGGACCTCCGGTCGTTGTAATTTGATCCGTGTAATATGCCACAACATAAATTGAATCCATAACCAACGCATTTGCACGCCTGCAGTTAAAGCCTGCAATGTTGCGTGTTTCATCAGTTATCTTCCATTTTATTTTTCTTGTACTATCATGCAATAAAAAAGTTTGCTCAAAAACATTTTTTTGCGTGGTGCTCATAGAGTCTGTAAGATTCGTGAAAACTGTATTGTCTTCAGCAGGTTGCTGCCATATCCTGTTATTATCGGTATTTTCTCTGCCGGGTTTGTATAAGGTTTTATTGCCATTAAATTCAAGGTCAAAATAGGTTACTTTAAACTGCGGCATCATTTTTTTCATCAGGTCTTTCCATGTGTCATCATCATCATCATCAACCTGTGCATAAAGATTTACTTTACGCTCAAACTCAATTCTTCCCTGCGAAAGAAAAATTGCATTTTGCGATTTTAAACTTGTTGAAAAAAACAAGCAAACAATAATTATATAAATAGCAGACCTCATAGTCTAATTAATTTTTAATTCTTATTCATTTTCGCCCGGCGCTTTTGTTCCGGCTTTATTAAAGTTCCAGACAACCGATAAAAGAAAATATCTTCTGATGGTGCTGTAGGTATTTTCTGAAATAAAGTTGCTGTTTACTGTTCTGTTGAAACCGATGTTTTGATCGAGCAGATCATGACCAATTATTTTTACAAGCAAGGCATCTTTCTTTAAAAATGTTCTTCCAATCCAGGCATTCCAGGATATTATGTTTGTATTGTTATCAAATACAGAAGTCTTTTGCCTGAAATTAAAATCGCAATCAGTTTGTATTTGAAACTTTTTTAAGAAATAAACATGTGCATTCGGATTAATATCAAACGACCAATATTTCGTTTTTATGTTTTGTTGAATAGATGAAGTGCTTGTTGTGTATGTCGGAGAAAAATCTAAACCAAAGCTATATTTTTTTTCTTTGTCTTTATAGAACCCTGTCCTAAAACTGTAATTGTTGCTTTGCGTTACATTAAAAAGATTATTTACAACATTTACATACCTGCTGTTATTAATACCAACAGAAGTATTAATGTATGTATTCAGTTTTTTAAGTTTAAAATCATAGTCAATATTACCATCAAAAGATCTGTTACCATTTAAATTTATGTATTGATTAATGGTTCTGCCAAAACTATCAACATACGATTTATTAACGATTGCATTCTCTGTAAAGTTTGAACCAAAGCGAAGAAAGATGCCGCGTTCTTTCAGTGTTTTATAATCATTAAAATATACATTGATATTATTTTCAAAAGCCGGTTTTAAAGCAGGGTTGCCAATAGTTATGTTTAGAGGATCAACATTGGTTAAAACAGGTTGTATCTGGTTAATATCAGGCTGCCGCGTATAACCACTATACCAAAGTGAAAGTCTTCTTTGTGCCTTAAACTGGTAAGACAGATTTAATTGCGGATACCAGTTTACAAATTTTCTTGTTATTGTTGCATCATCTAATTTATTTGTTTGATGAAAAGCAAAGTAGCCAATATCTGTTCCGAAATTCAATTTTAATTTCTTTTGAAACAAACTGTAAGCAATGCCACCTCTGTTAGTTAGAATATTAAATAAATAATGATTGCTGTACAAGCTATCCAATGCAGTATATTTTTCATCAACGTTTTTATTGTAAGAGTTTACTGTGGATGCACTATTACTTACTACAACACCATAATTAAAAACAAGTGAAGACACTTTGCTTAAGGGTTCTGTATAGGTAAGCTTTGAAGTTAAAGAAATGCTTTCTGTGCTATTTGTTTTAAATTGATCAGTAAGCGAATCTTTTGCCAGTACACCTTTTAAATAATAATTATTGTTTGAGTATAGAAAACCTGTTGAAGTATTATCAGCATAAGTTTCTCTAAGATTAAAAGAAATGGTTCTGCCTTTTTTCTTAAACTTTTTTCTCCAGATCAAATTGCTGTTAAGTGTTTTATTATCGCCTGTAGTTGATGTTCTGCGCAGCGCATTATTCACTAATGAACTATCACTTGCGCGTGCTTCAGAAGAATCTATAAGACTTGTAATCTTATGGTCAACGCCGCCATCTGCCGTAATTTTTATAGATGAAGATGAATCGAGCTGATATTCATAACTGCCGTTTAAACGGTTGCGCAAAATTTGATTGTGAAAATTTTGTTTGTCGTTATTAAAATATAATGTATCAGGTAAAATAAATTCTGAACTGGTACTGCTTTCGCCATTTACATGTAATTGAAGCGCCTTATAATTAGTGTTTAAAGATTGCTTATCATCATCCCATTTATTATTATAATGCAACCCGCCGGTTTGCACAAGCGGAATGCCCTGTCCATTATATCTTCCATCCCACGAATCAAGCGGATCACTATTATCAATATATATGCTTATTCCATTACCATCGCTGCTAACATCTGCATTAGCAAACGGGTTATCTCCATAATTATTTTGGTCCTGCCAGTTTAAACCAGATGTTCCTGTATTTGAAACAATGCCATAGAATGCAAACTTTTGCTTGTTTTTAAAATCGTTAAACATTAATTGACTATCATGATAGCCGTTTGTTCCTGCACTTAAATTTGCTTTTCCAAAATAGCCGTTCTTTTTATTGTCTTTAAGTTTTAGATTGATTGTTTTTTCTTTTTGTCCATCATCAATTCCTGTAAAAGCAGCCTGGTCACTTTTCTTATCATACAACTGCACTTTATCAACCATATCTGCACGAAGATTTTGTGTTACCAGTGTAGGATCATCACCAAAAAATTCTTCACCATCTACCAAAACCTTTTGTACTTTTTCGCCTTGTGCAGTGATGTTTCCGTTTTTATCTATCTGGATGCCCGGCAATTTTTTCAAGAGGTCTTCAACGGTTGCATTAGGTTGTACTTTAAAACTATCAGCAGCAAATTCGGTTGTATCACCTTTAATACGAATAGCAGCGCCTGTGCGTACAATTACATCCTGCAAAAGATTTGCTTTTAATATCATTGAAATTTTACCGAGATCAATTTTAGAAGTATCAGTAACTGATAACTCATCAACAAAATCTGCATACTGCGGATAAGTAATCAATAGAACATATTTCCCTGAATCAATATCTTTAAATCTGAAGTCTCCTTTTTGATCACTTCTCGTAAACTTATATAGAATAGAATCTTTTGAACGTAGCAGGCTAATAGTTGCATTTTGAAGATTTTGTTTGCTTGATGTATCTGTGGTAACGCCTTTTATTGAAGCTTTCTGTGCCGAAGCATAAACACAGGTCAATAAAAAAAAGAATGACAACGTAAAAAATTTCTTCATAAGCGTTGGAGGGTTATTGATTCTCAAATTGAACACAAAAATTCTATAAAAGAAGTTAAAGAATCCCTATCAAGATGCAAAATCTTTTAACTTCCACAAGGTGTGAAAAAAATATTTTAACCGGAAGTATTAAATGATTACTGGTTAACTTTTCAAAAATTGCTTGCCTCTTACAATTAATTTATAACCACGCCGGCGTAAAGATATTTCGCGCTTATAAATATCTTCTTCATGTTTGCGTTTTCTGTATGCACCAAATACATTCTGCGGCGTTAAAACACCAATTACTTTTTTCTTATTTTCTCTGTCAACAACAGGCAAAAAATTTACGTTAAACCTGCTCATTACATCAACAGCAAAACTAAGCTGGCTATTATTGTACACATAAATATTTTTATCGGTTACCAATGCACTTACAGGAGTTGTATCATCATCATTTTTTTCAAGTATTCTTCTTAATATTACAATACCCATCAGGTTTTCATTTTCATCAACAACAGCAAGGTTTTTAGGTAAATTTCCATCTGCAGTTTCACGCGCCCATTCTTTTACTTCTGCTACTGTATTATCGCCACTTAATACTGCAGGATCTTCCTGCATTACAGCTTCTACGTTTAATCTTTGCAGTATATCTGCTTCATAAGCATTTGGTGTAAACACACCGCGGCGATTAATTTTTTCTGTCATTATTGTTCCATGTTTCATTAAAAAAAATGAAACAAAATATGCGGCTATGCAAGCACCAAGTAAAGGCAACAAGCCATGTGGTTGCATGGTTGATTCAAAAGCAAAAACGATAGAAGTAAGCAATGCTCTTGATGCACCTGCAAACATTGAAGCCATGCCGATTAATGCGCATGTAGGCAGATTAATTTGGCTTCCAGGAAATATGCGCTGCACAAACATTCCCAATAAAATTCCGAATGCACCACCAATGGTTAATAACGGTGCAAGTGTACCGCCGGATGTACCACTGCCCAATGAAATTGCCCATGAAATAAATTTTAAAAAACACAATCCTAATATTAATTTAATGGTAAGTTGTCCTGATAATAATGCACTGATATTACTATAACCAACGCCCAAAGTATAAGGTGCAAAATAACCAACAACGCCAACAGCTATTGCACCGATTGCAGGCCACCACATCCAGTGAACAGGGAGTTTTTCAAAACTGTCTTCAATAAAATAAATACTTTTGGAAACCAATGCTGCAATAACGCCGATTGCTGCGCCAAGCAAAACATAAGTGACTAATGCAATTGAAGTTGGTTCAGGAATATTGGGCATTGCAAAAACTGCTTCCGTTCCAAATAAAGCATAATGCATTCCGGCGGCCGTTACGCAAGCCAGTGCAACAGGTATAATTGAACGCGGTGAAAACTCAAACAATAATAATTCTATGGCTAATAAAACTGCAGCGAGTGGTGTTCCAAAAATAGCAGCCATACCCGCAGTTGCTCCTGCGGTAAGCATCACTTTTCTTTCGCTGGCAGTGATGTGCATAATTTGTCCTGCAACAGAGCCCAGTGCACCACCCGTTGAAATAATCGGAC
>JAICKT010000599.1 GCA_025927795.1 Parafilimonas sp.
ACCGCCTTAACAGGATACGCTGTTTCATTAAAAGGTGGTGTTCCATAAGCAACTCCTCCCAATTGATAAGTATTTATACAACCTTCGCTGGTGGTAACTGTAACCTTGGGCGAATAATTTCCTGGAGTTGCATAAACATGATTGGTGGTTTTTGTAATGGTTGAAACGATAGGGCTTCCATCACCAAAATCCCATAGATAATTTGTTACGGTACTATTTACAGGAATGCTATCATTCGCAGTAAATGATACATTAGCGGGAACACAGCCTGTAGAAGGAGATCTGGTTCCGATAAAAGGAGGAACCTGTACTTTAATAACAGTTTGCACTGTATCGAAACATCCCGAAGAACTCGTTGCAGAAAGGGTTACATTGTAAGTGCCTAAGGCAGCAAAGTTGTGTGTTGTATTTGTAGTGTTAGTATTTATTACTGTTCCATCTCCAAAATCCCAATTATAATTACTGATACCACCGCTTCCTCCTGCTGTAAAATTTATATTGCCGGGCTGACAAATATAATTTCTGTCAAAACCGATAGTGGCTGTAACGGAAGGATTAATAACAATTGTTTTAGTAACTGATGAAGCGCTTCTTGCATAAATCACAATTAATTTTACGGTATAAGTTCCGGCTTTATTATAAGTTGCTGAGGGGTTTTGACTGTTGCTTCCCGTGCCATTGCCAAAGGTCCATACAAAACCTTTGGGGCTTCCGGTAAATGAAGCATTAAAAAGTATTGTGGATGGGCTGCAGAACAATCCGCTTGAAGTAGAGTAAGTAAAATCCGTTTGCGATTTTGCTGCGAAAGCAAAAGAAAAAAAATAAATGAAAGCCACTATTTTATTCATAGAATACATGTTATTTCAACAAAACCCTTGATGCATTTTTTTGATTTTTACTATTTCTCACAAACATTGTTCTTGCAGTTTTTGAAAATTGAAATAAGTAACAATGATTTAATAAGCCAAATAAAATAGCAACGTTCTTACTTAAAAATTTATTCTAAACATCGTCAAAAATTATTCCGCAATTTATTTTAAACTTTAGATTATAAACGAAATCCAAAACGAAATTATTTTTTTTAAAACCGATTTCACTTTTCATTGAAGTTTTAAATTTTACTTAAAATTTAAAAATAATGAGAATATTTTTCTACGTTTTAAGTTATAAGTTTATTAAAGATTTTTTCCTCTGTTAAAAACAAGCATTTATAAAAGTGGCATTATTTTAGCCCTTATTTAACTTAATGAAATTTTAATTTATTATAAACATTATATTTGCAATAGATTTAAATATAAGATTTTAATAGCATAGATCGTTTCACTATTAATGAAGATTGTTAATGAATAAACCTAACCCCCTGAATTTTTTTTATAGATTTATAAAAAACAGGCCTACCGTTCCTCGTTGGATTATTTTTGTTTTAGACCTTGCTCTTTGTGCCATTTCGCTTTACTATGCTTATTTGTTGCGTTTCAATATGGACTTCAATGCCATAAAACATGCTGATATTTTTATTCCTGTTGTATTAGTTACGGGTCTTAATATTATCTTCTTCAGAATATTTCGCACGTATGAAGGCATTATTCGTTTATCAAGCGCGCAGGAAGGATTAAGATGTGTTTCCGCAGTATTATGTTCCTCATATGTTTTATTGCTTTCTATTGTAATCTGCGCTTCATTCAAATTGGCCTTTATAGTACCAACATCGGTTTTATTTATTTATTTTTTTATAGCTTCTTTTTTAATATTTGCTTATCGCATATTGATAAAAGAATTGTATCACCGAAGCCTGAAGATAAAACTCACTGCAGAAAATGTAATCGTATTTGGAAAAACTTCAACCGGCGCTTTATTAAAAAATGCTATAGAATCTATTCCGGGCCATCAATATAAAGTAATCGCATTTGTAGCTCATAAAGAAAATCTATGGGGCAAATCAATTGACAATGCCAAAATTTATTCATGGGAACAAGTAAAATTAATTG
>JAICKT010000384.1 GCA_025927795.1 Parafilimonas sp.
TAAAAAAATTTTACCTGCATTGTTTACAGGCGCGTGAATGGCTTCGGCTCCGGCATAATAAGCCAGTGATTGGTAAAATTCATATCCGCATACAAGAATATCAAGCCAGCCATCATTATCATAATCCCAAAACCATGTTGTAAAGCTGCGGATAACATTATTACTTAAACCGGCTTGCTTAGTTACATCGGTAAATTTTACTGAACCGTTTTTAACGGTTTCATTTTTTAATAATATTTTATTACCATTTAAAGTTGAAATAAAAATATCGGTAAGTCCATCGTTATTATAATCGCCGGAAGTAACACCTTTTACAAACTCAGTTATTGCACAACCGGCTTTCGATGCTACTTCAGAAAAAGTTCCATTCTTATTATTGATGTATAACTCACATGGATGCGATTCTTCGCCAGGTGTTGTTTCATTTCCTATAAAAACATCGAGCCAACCATCGTTATTAAAGTCTGCCCATGTAGCGGTTTGAGTAGGATGAAAAGAAAGCAGCCCGCTTTGTTTTGTTACATCTGTAAAAGTGCCGTCTCCATTATTTCTTAATAAAGAATTAGGCATTTTTCCAAACTCTCCTTTCCAACCACCTCTTAATACAAATATATCTTTAAAGCCATCGTTGTTATAATCCGTTTGCATCATGTTTAATCCGCCGGTTAAATATCCTAACCATGATGAATCAGACACATCTGTAAAAGTTCCGTTGCCATTATTTCTGTAATATCGCATAGGCTCTGAAGGCGACCAACTACTTAATACAATATCAGGGTAATTATCATTATTAAAATCATCAACAATGTTTCCGCCTGCCTGGCATTTATAATTTAATCCGATGTTTGCTGCAACATCTGTAAAAGGTTTTACGGTATGCATGGAATCATCGTTCGTTATTTTTATAAGAAACTGTGGTGGCACTTGCTGCGGATACGCACCTATTGTCATATAGGCAATATTCATTAGCCATCTTGATTCTAAATCGCCGGGATTATCTGCAAGTATTTGTTTATATATTTCGATTGCTTTTTCTGAGCCTGTTTTATCGTGATGCATGCCTCCCATTGAAATAGGAAATATGCATGATTCTGCATTGTGATTATTAATGCAATTCATTCTTTCACCCAATCTTAAATAACCAATTGCCATATCTTTTAATATGGATTGCCTTTCATCAAGATTGCCGTGTGTTTTATTTAATAAGTCTTGAAATATATTTATTGCTTTTTGTTCTTCACCCAACTTTAATAGCGCATTTGCTTTTTTGTTGAGTGCAACTGTCAACTCATTTTCATTAGACGAATTTTGTAATACAGAATCGCAAGATTTCACAATTGCTTCAGGGCAAAAAACATTACTTGGGTTGTTATAATATTTTGCTGATGCCTTTAAAAGATCAATCATATCCTGGTTTGGTAATTTCTGTTTGCAGGAAATAAAACAGGAAATTAGCATTAACAGCAGTAAAAAAATAATACTGCGTTCTTTAAAAAAAATGATATCTTTTATTATCATATTGTAATAACTGCAATTCGATGCACTTTGACTACTATCATGTTTTTAATTTTTACCATCCTGTATGAATGCTGATAATACGCCCTTTTGCGCTATGCTTCAAAAATCATTTTTATTCTTACAGTATCAAAAAATAGAGGCTAATGTTAGCCTCTATTTTTTTAAAACTATTCTATTTTATCAATGGATTAGCTGCAGTTTCGCTTGCCGGAATTGGAAAAAACTCAACCTGTCCAGGTTTAGGGTCTGGCCTGATTAATGGATAATATCCTTTTTTTCTCCATCTTAAAATATCTATGTTATTAACTTCTTCACCCGCCAACTCTACTGCCCTTTCATGCATTACTGCCTCTATGGCCTGGTTTTTAGAAGTAAGCGTAACAGGAGGCATATTTACGCTTTTACGGGCACGGACCTCGTTAATGTATTTTGCTGCATTAGCAGGAGTTCCGGTTTCGGCTTCACACTCTGCAAGCATAAGAAGTACATCAGCATAACGAATCAATCTCTGATTAATGCCATCGGGATGAAAACCATCGTCAGTCCAATCGAGTACTGAATATTTGCGATATACTCTTTTTTTAGTAACGCCATCTCTTGTGCTGGGCGCCACATTCATTCCATTTTCTGTAAGTGCCACACCAGCCGCAGTTCCGCCCATAGTTAGAATTTTATCACCAGACTCATAAAAAGTATAATTGTATCTAGGATCATTAGGCTCAAATTCATTGAGTATTTTATCAGAAGGAACAACATTACCCCAAACAATACCATACTCCTGGCTGCGCATTATACTTGCATCTGCTGTAGCACCTTCACCAGTGTAACCCCAGTTAAAGTTATCGTCACCTTTGTCGAAAAAAGCAACTTCAAACACTGATTCCGAATTAAACTCATGCCCAACCGTAAGCTGATTACTGCCGAGCTGAACATCACCATCGAAATTATCTGAAAAATTATCTACAAGTTTATATTTGCCATACACTTTTAAAAGAGCTGTTTTTGCAGCATCATAATCACCATTCTGCATTTCAACTCTTCCTAACAAAGCATTTGCTGCGCCCCTTGTTGCACGTCCCTGCTGGGCTGCAACATCCGGTAATTTTGAAGCAGCGTCATTTAAATCACTAATTATTAATGTATAAATATCGGCAGCCGGCGATTTAGCTTTATAGTCTGAAGGAGAGGTAATGGGATCAGTATAAAGAGGCACATCACCCCATTGAGATACCAGCTCAAAATACGCCCATGCTCTTAAAAATTCAGCTTCTCCAACAATAACATCTCTGCGTGCTACGTCGTCAGTTACGTCAGGCGCTTTTGAAATAACAAGATTAGCCCTGTTAATCATTTGATAAGCACCGTTCCATACACTTGTCATTACAGCATTTGATGGTGAAGGTGAAGGCTGTTTTAATAACTCTGCTCTTGGCGCTTCCAATTGAGCTCCGCCGGATGAAGTTTCACTACCTCTCATATCATGCGTAAAGAACCATTCGCGACCCACAAGATTTCCGGAACGCAAACTGGAATATACTGCGTTTAAACCATTCTCCAGTTCATCAGCGGTTTTAAAATAACTTTCAGTAGTTGGATTATTTTGATCAGTTACATCAAGCTTTTTGTTACAAGCAACTATAATCGCGGTTGTCAAAATAATTGCAACAGCCAGTACGCTGATATTTCGTGTTAGAAAATTATGTTTCATAAATTTTTACTTATTTTCTTTTAAAAATTTGCATTAATACCTATTTGGTAACCTTTTGGCTGGGGATATACAGCATAGTCAATACCATTGATTAATGATGATGAGCCAGGTGCTCTGTTACCAACTTCCGGATCATAACCCGAATACTTTGTAAATGTCAGGATATTCTGTGCCGATATGTAAATGCTGATATTTTTAACGGCTCCCTTTGTAAGTAACTGTAGTGACTTATCCGGTATAGTATAACTCAACATTATATTTTTAAGGCGGAGGTAGGAGCCATCTTCAAGGAACCGGTTAGAAGGTCGTGCATTTTGATTTGGGTCAGAAGATATGGCCCGGGGAACACTGGTGTTTGTATTTGTGGGCGTCCATGCATTTAATACTGCTGTACCGGCATTAAAGAAACGCACCATTCCTTCTGTAGTTGTTCTTAAAGCATTGTAAATTTTATTTCCCTGAACACCCTGGAAGAACACGGTTAAACTAAACCTTTTATAGTTCGCCCCCAAGTTGAGTGAATAAGTAAATTTTGGAATAAAGCTGCCCAGAAATGTTCTATCTCTTATATCAATTGTATCATTACCATCTAAATCTTTAAATTTAATATCACCAGCCCCTGTACCAGCGGTTTGGAAAGGAGATTTAGACACTTCATCATCACTTTGGAAAATACCATCATTCACCCAACCATAAAAAGACTGAACGGCATGGCCGGGTGCTGTATTAGTTACATTGTAACCTTCGGTCAAATCTACATCAGATCCTGCTTCAATATTTGGAACGCCAGGTGCTAATGAAAGCACTTTGTTTTTGATAATGCTAATGTTACCGGTAGCATTCCATTGAAAATCTCCTTTATTGTCATTATAGCCAAATTGTAATTCAAAACCATTATTCTTCATTGAAGCAACATTTGAAATTACACTACTATTTAAATATCCAAATGATGGAGGAAGAGGAACAGCAAGAATCAGGTTATCTGTTTTACGCTGGTAATATTCTGCAGATAAAGTAAATGCATTATTCA
>JAICKT010000117.1 GCA_025927795.1 Parafilimonas sp.
CCAAATCTGGTGTAGAGCCAACATAATATTTATTCAGTTTGGTGCTATAAAGTATGTAACAATAAAAGTCCATAAACGAAAAAGCCTGCATTTGCAGACTTTTGTGACCCGGATTGGATTCAAACCAATGACCTACAGCTTAGAAGGCTGCCGCTCTATTCAGCTGAGCTACCGGGCCAATTTATTTTATAAAATATCAACATTTTACTACTGTTATAACCAATGACCTTCCCGATTAGAATCGGGACGCTCTATTCAGCTGAGCTACCGGACCTTATTATAAAATTCATCACAGTTATCACTTTTAACCAATGACCTTCCCGATTTCAAATCGGAACGCTCTATTCAGCTAAGATATCAGGCCAATTGATAGAACGTGCAAAAATAATTTTTAATTAGTTTGCGTCCAAACATACATAATGGATGTAAATATTGAAGCAAGCTGGAAAAATATTTTACATACAGAATTCTCAAAATCATATTTTGAAAATATAGTTGCTTTTTTAAAAACTGAAAAAGCGCAAGGCAAAATTATTTATCCGCCGGGCTCCTTAATTTTTAATGCATTCAATAAAACACCTTTTGATAAATTAAAAATTGTACTACTCGGGCAAGATCCTTATCATGGAAAAGGACAGGCAATGGGTTTATCTTTTTCTGTTCCCAAAGGTGTAAGACCACCCCCATCGCTCATAAATATTTTTAAAGAATTGTATGATGATGTTGGTGTACCCATTTCTTCATCAGGCGATTTAACATCATGGGCAGAACAAGGTGTGTTATTATTGAATGCTGCTTTAACAGTTAGAGCAAATGAACCAAACTCTCATTCAAAAATTGGCTGGGACCAGTTTACAGATGCTGTAATAAAAAAAATATCTGAGGAAAAAGAAGGTATTGTTTTTCTATTGTGGGGAGCATTTGCGCATCAGAAACAGGAATTAATTGATCAAAATAAACATCATGTTTTAAAAGCAGCGCATCCTTCTCCTTATAGTGCGGATAAAGGTTTTTTTGGCTGCAGGCATTTTAGTAAAGCCAATGAATTTCTTGTTAAACAAAAACAAGCACCGATCAACTGGAAGATTGATTAAAGAAAATAATTTATGAATAATGGTTTAATCATTCAAAGAACTTCTGCCAACAATCCAGATTTTATTTATCTTGTTTCATTACTCGATCATGAATTATGGGTTGAGTTGAACGAAGATCAATCAACGTATGATCAGTATAACAAAGTACCAAACATACAAACTGCAATAATTATTTATGCTGCTGAAAAGCCAGTTGCGATTGGCTGTTTTAAAGAATATAATACAAACACCGTTGAAATAAAAAGAATGTATGTTGATAAAGCCTATCGTGGCAAAGGCGTTTCAAAAATGATTTTGCAGGAATTAGAAAGATGGGCGATAGAAAAAGATTTTCATTATGCTATTCTTGAAACAAGTATTCATTTTAATGTTGCTCAATCTCTTTATAAAAATGCCGGGTATTATATTATAGACAATTATGATCAATATGCAGGTTTGAAAGAAAGTGTTTGTATGAAAAAAAAATTACAATAATTATTTCAATCGCTCTTTAATATCTAATCCAAACTCTCTCGCTGTTTCTTTCGCAATTTCATAACCTGCATCTGCATGGCGAATAACACCAATGCCAGGATCATTTCTTAAAACACGTTTCAATCTTTTTTCTGCATCATCAGTTCCGTCTGCAACAATCACCATACCCGCATGAATGCTGTAGCCCATTCCAACACCACCTCCATGATGCAAACTCACCCAACTTGCGCCGCCTGCTGTATTAACAAGTGCGTTTAACAAAGGCCAATCAGCAATTGCATCACTTCCATCAAGCATAGATTCCGTTTCACGATTAGGGCTTGCAACAGAACCAGTATCTAAATGATCGCGACCAATAACAATCGGTGCTTTTACTTTTTTGGTGCGTACCAATTCATTAAAAGCAAGTCCGGCTTTTTCACGCTCACCTTGTCCAAGCCAACAAATTCTTGCAGGCAAACCCTGAAATGCAATTTTTTCTTTTGCAAGTTTTAACCAGCGTTGTAAAGATTTATTTTCAGGAAAAAGATTAGAGATAACTTCATCTGTAACTGCAATATCATTTGCATCACCGCTTAATACAGCCCAACGAAAAGGACCTTTGCCTTCACAAAACAAAGGACGAATATATGCAGGCACAAAACCAGGAAAATCAAATGGTGAATGGTTAGCGGTTAGCTGTAAATTATTTTTATCTGCATATTCTTTAGCACGTGCACGAATATTATTACCGTAATCGAAAGTTATGGCTCCTTTATCCATTAACTGCAACATTAGATCAACATGAAACAACATACTGCGATACGCAAGTTCAACATATTGTTCAGGATTTTTTTCACGTAAACGCTTAGCTGCCTCATAAGGCAATTCCGTCGGCCAATAGCCAATCAACGGATCATGGGCAGACGTCTGATCAGTTAATGTATCAGGTATAATATTTCTTGTGATCAATTTTCGTAATAAATGAATAGCGTTAC
Organism: Parafilimonas sp.; assembly: GCA_025927795.1. Classification (GTDB taxonomy): domain Bacteria; phylum Bacteroidota; class Bacteroidia; order Chitinophagales; family Chitinophagaceae; genus Parafilimonas. Next base: position 2,546 of record JAICKT010000117.1, read on the forward strand.
ATCTCACGCCAATGCTTTTCGCCACACTTTCTTTTTTATATTTCAATGCTGCATCAATCGCTTCATCAATATCTGTAAATTTTTCGTCAAGGTATTTTGTTTCGATACGTTTATCAATGCGCCACTCTTCCACTTCTGCAATCAGCGCAACGCCTTCATTCATTGTGATAGCAAGCGGTTGTGCGCCACCCATTCCACCTAAACCTGCAGTAACATTTAATGTGCCTTTTAATGTTCCGCCAAAATGTTTATCTGCAACAGTAGAATATGTTTCGTAAGTTCCTTGTAAAATACCTTGTGAACCGATATAAATCCAACTTCCTGCTGTCATTTGACCGAACATTATTAAGCCTTTTTTTTCAAGTTCATCAAAATGCTCCCATGTTGCCCATTTAGGAACAAGCTGTGAATTAGAAATTAAAATGCGCGGTGCATCTGTATTTGTTTTTAAAATACCAACAGGTTTACCGCTTTGTATTAATAATGATTCATCGTTCTCTAAAATTTTTAAGGCAGCGATAATATTATCCAGCGCTTCAAAATTTCTTGCGGCTTTACCGCGACCACCATACACAATTAATTCATCCGGCTTTTCTGCAACTTCCGGATTTAAATTGTTTAGCAACATGCGCAGTGCCGCTTCCTGAATCCAGCCTTTGCAGTTAAGTTGTGTACCGATTGGTGTTTTGTATTTTAAAGCATCATAAGTCTGAACCATGATTTGGGTGGATTTATGTGATTATAAGATTAGTTATAACTGAATGACATTTTACTTAAGTGTTGATGATTTTCTTGTAAATCGTTTTAATCTTTCCAAATCCATGTTCTGACAAATTCTATCGCTTTCATCATATCATTATGCAACACTCTGTCTTCGTCATTAAAAGAAATATTTTTTCTAAATGATGAATGTAAATTTTCAACAGCTTCAGAGCTTTTTGTCGGTCGTCTGAAATCCAATGCCTGTGCGGCGCTCAGCAATTCAATAGCTAAAACTTTTTCAACATTATCAATAACACGCAAACATTTTACAGCAGCATTTGCACCCATGCTAACATGATCTTCCTGGTTATTGCTCGATGAAATAGAATCAACACTTGCTGGTGTACACAATTGTTTATTCTCACTAACAATTCCTGCAGCAGTGTATTGCGGAATCATAAAGCCGTTATTTAATCCTGCATCTTTTACAAGAAACATAGGTAACTCTCTTTGCCCGCTTATAAGCTGATAAATTCTTCGCTCACTTATATTGGCAAGTTCGCTCATAGCAATACTTAAAAAATCAAGATGAAGTGCCAACGGCTGACCATGAAAATTTCCGCCGCTTACAATTAAATCATCATCGGGAAAAATATTAGGATTATCTGTAACAGAATTTATCTCAACTAAAAAAACATTCAACACGTTTTCAAAAACATCTTTCGTTGCGCCATGCACCTGCGGCACACAACGAAATGAATATGGATCCTGAACCTGTTTCTTTTTTTGTTTTACAATATCACTTCCGCTTAAATATGCACGAATAATTCTTGCAGTTTCAACCTGCCCTTTATGCGGACGAATAGCCTGAATGCATTCGTGCAAAGGTTCCATCATGCAATCGAATGCTTCAAACGATAAAGCAAAAATCAAATCAGCCATTTTAATTAAATGCGACGCTTTACTTAAACAAAACATTCCATAAGCCGTCATGAATTGCGTACCATTTATTAATGCCAATCCTTCTTTGCTTTGCAACTCAATAACATTCCAATTAAATTTTTCTAAAACTTCTTTTGCTTTGTGTTTTTTATTTTGATAATACACTTCACCCAAACCAATTAACGGCAAACTCAAATGACTTAAAGGCGCCAAATCACCCGAAGCTCCCAATGAACCTTGCGTATAAATAACAGGCAATACATTATTGTTATGCATGTCCATCAAACGTTTTACCGTTTCAATTTGCACACCGCTGTAACCATAACTTAAAGATTTTATTTTTAGCATCAGCATCAGCTTCACAATTTCCTGCGGCACTTCTTCACCCAAACCGCAGGCGTGTGATGTAAGCAAATTGTATTGCAGCTTGTTGATTTGTGTTTTATCAATTTTTACATTTTGCAAAAAACCAAAGCCTGTATTAATACCGTAAAATAATTCATCAGACTGTTCAAGTTTTTCATCGAGATATTTCCTGCATTGTATAATTTTTTCATGCGCTGTAAATGTTATAGAAACCTGTTGTTTGTAATCTAAAAAATTTTTTACCTGGTCAAAACCAAGCCAGGAACTATCAAGTGGCAAATAATTATAACTCATGTAAACAATTATAAGTGGTCTTCTATTCTTTCAAAAAGATTTTTTTGTTGTAAGTTTTCTTCAATGCCGGCTAATGCAGCCAAAATTTTTTTGCTGTGCGTTTGCCCGGCAGATAATTCTTCCATTGCTTTTTGCAGTGCGTTCCAAACAGGTTTTATTTTTTCAAGAAGTTTTTCCCCTTTTGATGTAAAAGTTATCGCCTTATGCCGCGCATCTTTTTTTGAGATGACAGATTTTATAAGACCTTTTTGCTGCAGGCTGCTAACCAACTGGCTTATGGCTGAATGTGAAACGTTTAAATCACCTGAAATTTCTTTTATTGAAACTTCTTTTTTCTGTGACAAAATATAAAATACAGGAAACCATGAGGCATCAAATTCAATTTTCTGATTTTTATAAACGCGGTTTATATCATTTATAAAAGTGTCGCCTAATCTTTTTAAGCGGCTTCCAAAAACCAAAAAACCTAATTGCTGGTAGAAATTCATCTACCAAATATATAAGCACTTATATAATTTTAAAAATAATTGTTTACTGCAATTTTTAAAATGATTTTAATTTCTTTAACCAAAACATTTTTAACTTCTTTTATCAACCAAAATCTGATACTAAAAATACTTGTATGAAAAAAATTTTATCACTTTCTGTTATCGCACTTATTTTATTATGCACATCGTGCAGAAAAACAATTATAATAACACCAACTCCGCAGCCTGAAAATAAAATTGCAAGTACCTGGTATATTAATGATGCATCTTTAAATAGTGGAAACGGCTGGTATTCTTTTAACCCCGGCGCACCCGGAATTTTCACCTTTAATAATAATGGAGCAGCACAATATTCTGATGAGAATGGCAATCAAACAGGCGAGTGGTATTCTGACTACATATCTTCAGGCTATTATGATGTGTATGGAGATTATTACAATAATTATCATAACGACTTTCAAATAAAGGTTTCTGATAACCGCGGCAATTATATTAACCTGTATTTTGATTATATCGTTTTCTCGGGCAGTAACCGTTTTTCAGCTACTTATTATGACGGCAAAAATATCCAGGAGTATAATTTTTATCGCTACTAATAAATTTTTGATGTTGATTAACCATGAAGCGTTTTTTTATAAACGCTTCATGGTTTTTATTACAAACCCTAATTACCAAATAGCATAACTATAATGCTTGCATAAATAATCTTATATTTTATATATAGCGCAATTACTATGTACACTTGCCGATTGCATTTAAGTTGCCATCATGTTTCCTTTTGGTAAATTGCACGAAGTGATTATGCAATAAATCAATAAGTGAAGCAATGTTATCATCATTAAAATCTCTTGAATGCTTAGTCATACAGAAATAAAAGAGCTTATTCAGCAGCAAGGTGTATTGCCTTTATTTTTTCATGAAGATGCAGACGTATGTATTGAAGTTTTAAAAGCTTTATATGAAGCTGGTATTCGCATTATTGAATATACCAATCGCGGCGAAACAGCATTAAAGAATTTTAAAGCGTTGAAAGATTTTTGTGCTTCAGATTATAAAGACATGATTCTTGCGGTGGGCACTGTAAAATCAGCAGGTGCGGCAAATGCATTTATTAATGCCGGTGCAGATTTTTTAATAAGTCCGGCTTGGGTTGATGAAGTATTTGCTGTAAGCAAAGAAAAAAATATTTTGTGGATACCGGGTTGTATGACATCAACTGAAATTGCAAAAGCTGAAGCTAACGGTATAACGATGGTAAAACTTTTTCCAGGCAGCTTGCTCGGACCATCTTACGTAAGTGCTATAAAAGAAGTTTTTCCTGCTATGCAGTTTATGCCAACTGGTGGTGTATCGCTCGATAAAACAAATCTGGAAGCATGGTTTACAGCAGGTGTTGTGGCAGTTGGTATGGGCAGTAAACTTATAACAAAAGATATACTGGCATTAAAAAAATATGCAGCAATCACTTCACTTACCAGGCAGGTAATTGACATTATTAAATACATAAGATCAACATAATATTTATTGAACCATTTGAAACAATAACGCATGCAGGCTAAAGGAAATTACAGGTGGATCGTTGTTACATTATTGTTTTTTGCTACTACTATTAATTATCTTGACAGACAAGTTATTGGTCTTTTAAAAGATAATCTTGCAAAGCAATTTAGCTGGAGCGAGAAAGATTACAGCAATATTGTAATGGCTTTTACTGCAGCTTATGCATTAGGTTTATTATTGTTCGGAAGGCTTGTAGATAAAATTGGTACAAAACTCGGCTATATTATTTCGCTTGTTGTCTGGAGTATTTCTGCGATGATGCATGCCGTTGTAAAAAGTACTTTAGGTTTTGGTATTGCAAGAGCAGCTTTAGGCGCTGGTGAATCAGGAAATTTTCCTATTGCAATAAAAACAGTAGCAGAATGGTTTCCAAAAAAAGACCGTGCATTTGCAACAGGTATTTTTAACAGTGGCACTAACGTAGCAGCTATTATTGGTCCGCCATTAATTGCGTGGATTGCTACAAGCTATGGATGGCAGGCTGCATTTTTTTGGACGGGTGCTATTGGTTTTATATGGTTGGTATTCTGGATAATTTTTTATGATATTCCTGTAAAACAAAAACGATTATCTAAAGCTGAGTTTGATTACATACACAGCGATGAACAGGATATTGTTACAGATCCTTCAAGGAAAATAAAATGGGCAAGATTATTAAGCATCCGGCAAACATGGACTTTTATTTTGGGTAAATTTCTTACAGATCCTGTGTGGTGGTTTTACCTGTTTTGGATTCCGTCTTATTTTAATACAACATATAATTTGAATATTTCAAAATCTGCCATTTATGTAAGCACTATTTATGTTGCATCAAGTTTTGGAAGTGTACTGGGTGGTTATCTTTCCGGGTGGTTTATAAAACGTGGATTGCCTGTATATAAGGCAAGAAAAAAAGCGATGCTGATATTTGCATTTTGCGTGGTGCCAATCATCTTTGTTCAATACACATCTAATGCATGGTCTGCTGTTGGTTTGGTTAGCCTGGCAGCCGCAGCACACCAGGCATGGAGCGCAAATATTTTTACTACTGCATCTGATATGTTTCCAAAAAATGCCGTGAGTTCTGTTGTGGGTATTGGCGGCATGGCAGGTTCTGTGGGTGGTATTTTATTTCCTTTCTTAATTGGGATTATTCTCAATCACTTTAAATTGGTAAGCTCCATAACTGTTGGTTATAATATTATATTTATTATTTGCGGATTTGCTTATCTCATTGCATGGCTCATCATGCATTGGCTCTCGCCAACAATGAAAAAAATAAAAATATAATTGCATTATTTATGCATACTTTATTGCTAATTCAATTCAAAAATTATTGTAACCGTAAAACGTTCAAATTAAATAAATTCATTTAAAAATTTATAGTACAATCATTTGCTTGTTGCAAGATTAAGCAGGTAACTTTGAAATCTTTATTTTTGTTTTTAAGTTTAGAATTTTAATGAAGAAAATAGAATTAGAAATAGTTGCTTTATCGCATAGTATTACTCAAACCCATTCTTACGCAGTTGTATTGGGTGAAATAAACGGGTTACGCAGATTGCCTATAGTTATTGGTGGTTTTGAAGCGCAGGCAATTGCTGTTGCGCTTGAACGTATGCAACCGAGCCGGCCGTTAACACACGACCTGATGAAAAACTTTATGCACGCGTTTAATGTGGAGTTAATGGAAATTATCATTAATGATTTGCAGGAAGGCATATTTTATTCAAAACTGGTTTGTGTTAATGAACATGATACTGTGGAAATTGATAGCCGCACCAGCGATGCACTTGCACTCGCAGTAAGGTTCGGATGCCCGATTTATACCTATGAAAATATTCTTGAAAATGCGGGTATATTAATGGAAGATGAAAGCAAGCAAAAAAAATCTGATATACCTGTGCAGGAAACTGCAACAATTTCGTCGCGAGACCTTAGTAAGATGAGTTTGCAGGAATTGGAAAAACTTTTATCTGAAGTGCTGGAACAGGAAGATTATATAAGAGCGATAGAAATAAGAGACGAAATAAAAAAACGCAAATAACTTCAGCTTCATTTCACATCTCATTTTCATAAACATTCCGCTTGATAGTTTTTCCCAATTGCAAAATAAATCTTGGATTAAATGTTATCAGCAAGAGAGATGATGGTTATCATAATCTTGAAACGGTATTTTACCCATTGCCATTTTATGATGTGCTTGAAATAATTAAAAGCGATAACAATCAAAACGAATTATTTATTTCGGGAATTGAGATTGACGGAGAACAAGAAAATAATCTTTGCCTTAAGGCTTATAATTTTTTAAAAAAAGATTTTCCTGGTTTACCTTTTGTAAAAATTTATCTGCAAAAAAATATTCCTTCCGGTGCAGGTTTAGGTGGCGGCAGTGCTGATGGCGCTTTTATGCTAAAGCTTTTGAATGAAAAATTTAATTTGAATCTCAGCGAAGCACAGCTTTTACATTATGCTTTACAATTAGGCAGCGATTGCCCTTTCTTTATAATAAATAAACCTTGTTTTGCACAGCAGCGCGGAGAAGTTTTAGAAAAGATTGAACTTGATTTTTCACCTTATAAAATTTTATTAGTTAATCCGCAGATTTATATAAACACAACTTGGGCATTTACTCAAATAAAACCATCTGTACCTTACTTATTAATCAGCGAAATAATTCAAAAGCCTGTTTCAGAGTGGAAACAACATTTAAAAAATGATTTTGAGCTGCCAGTTTTTAAAGCTCATCCTCCTATAAAAAAAATAAAAAATGATTTGTATGAAATGGGCGCAATTTATGCAGCCATGAGCGGCAGCGGCAGCACAATGTTTGGTATTTTTAATAAAACAGACGATATAAGTCAGCATATTTTTAATGGAAACTATTTTATAAAAGAACTGCAGTTGTAATGAAATTATATTTCAATTAAATAGATTTGTGTATGAAATACACATTATATATTTTCGCTGACTGATAACTCCCCGGTAGCAATATATAATTATACAATTTTAATTACCACATTAAAATTTTTTACGTTGGCAAAAGAACAATTAAAAACGATTGAAGAGCCTGTTTCCAAACAAAGCAACGGAATGCATATAAACGGTAATGAAAATGTAAAAAAGGCTGAAGATGTATCGTTGTTATCGAACAAGAAAAATGATAAAAAAGCAGAAAAAGCTTTAAAGGTTGATCCTGCAACTTCCGGAAATGGAGAACCAGTTACAGAAAAAAAATCTGCTTCAAAAAAAACAGCTAAGCCCGTTTCAAAAAAAATCGTTCGTATAAAAACAACAAGGCTGATTTTTCAATTAAGATTTACCACAAAGCCGGGAGAAAATTTATACATTATAGCAGATCATCCTGTATTTGGTAATGGCGAAATAAATGCTGCTTTGCCACTGCAATATTTAAATGATGAAATGTGGGTGGCCTCAACTGATATTGATATTTCATCGGTTCCGGTAAAAGGCATTACGTATAATTACCTGCTTAGATATGCAGACGGGCAAATTATTTTTGACTGGGGCAGTGATAAAAAAATTGATAAAGGCATTTTAAAATATGAAGAAGTGCTGGTTAATGATGCGTGGAATCATGCAGGATATTTTCAGAACGCATTTTATACGGAGCCATTTCAAAACGTATTGCTGAAAAAGAATTTTACGCAGGTTAAATTGAAGCAGCCGAAAAACTTCACACACATTTTTAAAATAAAAGCGCCTTTACTTGCAAAAGGTGAAACAGTTTGCATTTTAGGTGCCGCAGAAGAACTTGCAAACTGGGATGAAAAAAAACCTGTTTTGTTAAGCAGGAAACAAGATGAAGATTTCTTTAGCGTTGCACTTGATCTTTCTAAAGTTGATTTACCGCTTTATTATAAATATGGTGTTTACGATACAATTAAAAAACAATTTGTAAGGTTTGAAAATGGCGCAAACCGTGTTTTATACCACGCACATGCTTCGGCTGTAAATAAAATTACGATTGCCAACGATGGTTTTATAAATCTTCCTTCTGATACGTGGAAAGGTGCAGGTGTAACTATTCCGGTTTTTAGCTTGCGGAGTAAAAGCAGTTGGGGTGTTGGTGAATTTACTGATATAAAATTACTTGTTGACTGGGCCAAAAAAACGGGCTTGCAGCTCATTCAAATTTTGCCGGTTAACGATACAAGCGCCACACATACCTGGGTTGATTCATATCCGTATGCAGCCATATCTGCTTTTGCTTTGCACCCAATGTATTTAAATATTGAGAAGCTGCTGAATGAATCAAATAAATATTTATTGGAAGAAGTTGAAGCGGAAAAGAAACAGCTCAATGAAAAAGATGACGTGGATTATGAAGCTGTGAATAAATTAAAATGGCGGCTTCTTCATAAAATATATTCATTACAAAAGAAAGAAACGTTTGCATCGCAGGAATACAAATCATTCTTTCAAAAAAATAAACACTGGCTTATTCCTTATGCTGCTTTTTGTTATTTCAGAGATTTATATAAAACATCTGATTTCAATAAATGGCCTGCGCAC
>JAICKT010000142.1 GCA_025927795.1 Parafilimonas sp.
ACACAAAATATAGATTGGAGCAAAGTAACAGCGATACTTGGTACAGGAAAACAAAATGGAAAATTGTTGCAATATGCATTTCCCCGCAATGAAAAACTTACAGAAAGTGGAATGGACATGCCGCCTTCTATGGGTATGGCAACATCAATCAATTTTCAAATGAATGGAGACAAAGCAGCAATAACAGGTGATTTTGTTTTATTAGCGAATGAAGTAAATCCTGTTGTAAAAGCACTTACAGAAATTGGCATTACACCAACTGCAATACACAGCCACATGCTGCATGATGAGCCACGTTTATTTATGATGCATTTTTGGGCAGTAGATAATCCTGAAAAATTAGCAAGAGGTTTGAAAGCTGCACTTGACAAAACCAATTCAAAAATGTAAAAACATTTTAATTTAAAACGTAACAGACATCACCAAACATGAAATGGTGTTGAGAAAAACTCATCTACTTTTTTATTAAACTCATCAGCATGTGCTTTTACAGTAGCATGCGGAGAGTTTGGAACAACCCATAAATAAGCTTTTGCAATATTCTCATAAATAAGTGCTGTGTGCTCAACAGAAATTAAATCGTGATCACCGCAAATAATAAGCGAAGGACATTTGATTTGTTTTAAATCAGTCAAAGAAAGGTTTGGCTGGTTCCAGTCGAGCATAAATAATTTCCAATCATTCTTTTGCTGTTTTGTTGTCCATACTTTATTATACGATGTATCGTACTGTTGTTTTTCAGATTGCCAAAAACCGTGTACAAATGCCGTGGAGTCAGTCCAAATATTTGCGCCTGTTGAAGCAAGTTTTATTACTTTTTCAGGATGGCGCATAGCCAATAATAATGCATTAATGCCGCCATCACTCCAGCCAATTACATAAGCGGAATCGACATGCAGCGTATCTAATAAAACTGCAAAATCATCTGCCATCATTTCAAAACTCAGAGAATCATTTTCATCTTCTGATTTTCCCTGCGAACGACTATCAACAGCAATTACTTTATATTTTTTGGAGAAATAAGGAATGTTCTTTTCAAATGCTTTAATAGAGCCGCCATTGCCGTGAATCATCAGCAAAGGTTTGCCGCTGCCATAAATTTCACAATACATTTTTATGCCCCGAATATTATAATATTTTCCTGCCGCAGGGTTATTCCCGTAATCAATTTTCTCCTGGCAGAAAACCTGTTTGCAATAACAAAACATCAGCAATAAAAGAATGAATTCCTTTTTTCTCATAATTTAATGATGCTATAAAATAGCTTATAAAATAACTGGCTGAACATTATAAAAACACAGTTGGTATTTGCGGAAGCATAAACCATTGTGCAACAGAATTATATTTTTTTCCCAATTCCTGAACAACGCCAATGCCATCTTTTATTGTAGCAAGCACTTTGCTTTGCGGTGAATCTTTATCATGGAATTTTGCAATAAAATCTCCGATGCGTTTAATAACGCCCGGCTTAACATCTTCCTTCTTTTCAGCCGTATCAATACTTTGCAGGTCTGCACTAATTTGTTTTGCTTCATCTACCACAACAGCTTTGTCTTCATGCGTTGCATTGTTTTCAATATTATCGGTAAGCGCAACAAAATTATTTTTCAAATCTGTTATGCAAACAAGTTCGTATTCCGATAAAAACAACAACATTCTTTTTGTAATGCCGGAGCGCGAAATTTCCAAATCATCACTGCGCATATCACCATCAATGCGATGATTGTTATATTCCCGGTAAGCCGCTTTAAGTGCTAAAAGTTTTAATTTAAAATCGTCTGGCAACGCTAATTGGTCGCTGGCTATAAGTGCCTGTTGCAATTGGTTATTAGAAATTAATTTACGAATATCATCTGTTGTCATGTATTAATCTTGTTTTCAAATATATTTAAAATACGTACTCAAAAACTTATATTTGAAATGTGTATTTATTATTTATGTTAAACACCTGTAATTAAACTGCAAAGCATGAGTGTAACTGCTGAACCGAAAAAACTTGAAGACTGGGATGATATTGTAGATTCAATAAAAGATGAGAAATGTATTTTATTTATAGGACCAGAATCTGTAATGAAATCGCCGGGTGTTTCTTATCATGAGGAATTAATTAAATCGCCGGAGTTGCAGGATGATAAACACTTTAAATATATTGCCCGAGATGAAATGTTTCTTCTTACTGAAAATTTTTACCGCGGAAAACTGGTAAACAGGTTTAGAAATTATTGTCAGAAAACCCCGTTTTTTGATGACACTTATAAGAAGATTACAGCTATTCCCTTCAATACAATTATTATTGTAACAAGATACCCGTTTTTAATTCAAAGCTTTGAAAACAATAATATAGAATTTCAGCATCGCTGGTTTTCCAAAGTTTTTGATAAATCAAAACCCGAAGAAGAAATTGAAATACCAAGCGCTGAAATTCCTTTATTATATAATTTATTCGGAAGATTTGATATTGATGAATCGTTGCTTCTTACACACAATGATCTGTTTGATTATCTTTCAAAATTATTAAGCGAGAATGCAATCCCAACTAAATTAAAAGACCTGGTAAAATCGGCAGATGAAATAATTTTTCTGGGCTTCAAATTTGAAAAATGGTATGTTCAGCTACTTTTAAGATTGTTTGAACTGCACAATTTAAATGCTCACTTTGAAAGAATATCTATTCGCAGCGGCGATGAAGAAGATGTTGTAGATATTTGTGAAACCGATTTTAAAATAAATTTTATTGATGATAATATTGATTCGTTTATAAACACATTATCTGATAAATGCGTTGAAAACGGGTTGACATTAAGAAAGCCTTCAGCAGATAATGTTTTACAGCAAAATCAATTTAAAACACTGCTGGAAAATAATCGTTTTGATGAAGCCTTAAAAAAACTAAAAGACCTGGAAACAAAATATAACCTGGAAGACAAGGTTACGCAATTAACCGGCCAGTGGAATTCAATTAAAGAAAACCAAAAGGACGGCGTAATAAGCCCGCAGGATTATACGCTTGGTCAGAATCAAATAAGACAGCGGATACAAACAGCCATTGATGATGATCTTGAACAAGCAAAACAAAATTAATTTTTACAAATCAAGCAAATGCCTTCGTACAGATATCCGGGTCCGCGTCCTTTTGAAGAGAATGATATAAATCTTTTTTTCGGCAGAGAGAGAGATAAAATAAATCTGCTCACATTTATTAATGTAGAGCAGGTATTGGTATTGTTTTCAAAATCGGGCTTGGGAAAAAGCTCTCTTATTAATGCGGCTATAATACCTGAACTGCGAAAAAAGGATTATGAAATTATTGTTTGCCGGTTTAACAGTTATGTAAATAAAGAGCGGGATGCGAATATTGGTTTTGAACCGCAATCACCTTTACAAAAATTATTCAGCGAAGTAAAAAGCAAGCTGAATACACCGGCTACTTTTTTAGATACTGTATTTAAAAACGCAGAAGAACTTTCACTTTGGCATCAATTTAAAAACCTGCAGATTTCAAGCAGTGAGAAAAAAATTTATTTTATTTTCTTCGACCAGTTTGAAGAACTGTTTACTTATCCTGCAGAACAGGTTAAAGAATTTAAAGAGCATTTGGCTGAGTTGCTTGGTTCTTCTATTCCACAGGAATATCTCGACCAGGTAAACAAATTGGAAAATGATGCAGAATCTGCAGATCTTACAGATGAACAGCTTGGTTTATTATATGCGCAAATACCGGTAAAATTTTTGTGTACCATTCGCTCAGATAAATTCAGCTTATTAACCAGTTTAAAAGATGCAATTCCCGGCATTGTAACAAAAACTTACGAGCTAAGACCCTTTAATACTTTGGAAGCTACAGATGCAATTTTAAAACCATCATCGCTTACAGAAGGCGATTTTATTTCAAACCCTTTTAATTATGATAGTGATGCCATAAAAAAAATGCTGAATTATCTTTCTGGTGATGGAACAGAAGATATTGAATCTTTTCAATTACAGGTTTTGTGCAGGTATGTGGAAGACATGGTAATAGAAAATAAAAAAAAGGATACTCAATTAAAAAACATAACCGCAAATCAGTTAGGCGATATAAAAAATATTTTTGAAGCCTATTATAATAATCTTATAGATGACATTGATAAGGATAAAATAAACAATGTAAAAAAGCTTTTTGAAGAAGGATTAATTTTTGAAAAAGATAAACTTCGTGTGCCACTCTATAAAGGGCAGATTACAGACAATTACGGTGTTGATGAAATTTTATTAAACAAATTAGTAAACACACATTTAATACGCAGTGAACCGGATACGAATGGTAAAGAAAGATATGAACTCAGTCACGATTCGCTGATAGAGCCGATTTTAAAAGCAAAAGAAAAAAGAGTTGCCGAAGAAAAGGAAAAAGAAAATTTAGAAAAGCAAAAAGAAGAACAGCAAAAACAATTACAAGCAAAAGAGGAAGAAAGAATGAGGCTGCAGACGCAGCTTCAAATGCAGAAATTAAAAAGCAGGAACCGGATATTTACAATTGCTATTATTTTTATCTTATTAATTGTGCCGCTGCTTTTTTATGTGCTAAAGCAAAATGAAAAATTCAACGTCTCAAGTATTCAATTCAGAAATGATGAAAGAGATTGGTTTTACTCTTTGAATGCGGTGCAGCAAAACCTGGTTTTAACGAAAAGCTTTTTATTTCTGAAAAATAAAAACCTCAGTAAATACAATAAAATTAAGTATTCATATAAGTGCGCTGCCTTAGCTAATCAAAATGCTGAAAATAATTTTGTACTGGCATTAAGTCTTGCGCAGGACGGGTTTTTACAAGACTCAAATAAAGTTATAACGAGAAGCTTTGATAGCTTAATTAATAAACCTGGCATTCATTTTCCTATTATTAAAATAATAAACAAAGGTCTGATTAATAATGCCGGAGTTAATAATGAAAAAAAGCTAATTATTGCCACAACAAACAAAGGAATTTTTTGGTATAACGCAGTTAATGGCAATGCTGAAGATTCAGCTACAGGAGAAAATTATAAATCAGATTATTCCGTTTTTTCTCCTGACGGAAATTATCTTTTATATGAAAGATATTCTGGCGATACAATGTTCCTTCTTAATTTATCAACCAAACATCTTACTTTTTTTAAAGTAAATTACGATTATCAACCGCATTCGATAGCTTTTGATATTGCTTCGAAAAACCAGTTTTTTGTGCATGGAAACGGAGACAAAAAAATAAGTGTTTTTTCTTTAACAGGCGCTTTAATAAAGGAATATAATTTGCCATTAAAGAATATTGATAAGATTAATGAATTAAGTATTTCGCCCGATGGAAAATATATAGCAGCAGGAACAAATTATGGTTTGGTTTTTTTGATTGATATGCAGGGAAAAAAGAATAACCCGATGACCTTCGACAGCACTTCTCAATTGGCAATGCATTCGCAAATAGTAAATTCAATTTCTTTTTCACACGACAGTAAATTAATTATTACCGGCTCATCAGACAGCAGTGTTAAGGTGTGGGATGCTGGCACACGCCACGTTATACAAACAATCAAATTTTCAACAGGTGTTTTTAAATGCAGGTTTTCAAATGATGATAATGATATTATTATCGGCGGTGAGGAAAATGGTTTGATTACGCAATGGACAAAAGGTGAAAAAATTCAAAACTATCAGAATAAAGGAATCACGTTTAATGCACTAAATTTTAATAAAGATAGTTCGCGTTTTTTTGGATTGGATTCAATTGTTACTTCAGTTAATTTTTATAATAACAATTCAGAAATAATTGCATCATCAAATCATGAAATTATTTTATTACAACCTTTGAAAAAAAATCAGGAGACTATAAGTGAAGTTTTAAAAACCAATTCAATTCCGCAGTTAAAATTAAATGAAAAGTTTGCATTGAAACTTCAGCCATTACAGGATCTTTTGGCTTTAACAAGCAGGCGCCAGGTATTTGAAAGTATTAAAATGTTAAACGATTCGCTGGATGATCTTAATGAAAAAGAAGATGCCATTAAAGACAACAGGCAAATATTTATTGAGTTAAGTGATTTAATTCCTAAACTTTTTGATCATTTAAAATATAGCAAAGAAGACCCGCTTAATAAGCTTGATAAGCTTGATTCATTTGACATATATATTTACACAGGCAATAGTTATTTCTACAAAATTTTGCTTGATGAAGATTCGATGAACGGAAAAATCGCTAATGATCATCTTGAAAAATTAATAGCATTCAGGCAGGCGCCGTTTAAGTTAGATACTATGCACTATAAATGTTTTGAAGATTTATTCAGCGCCTATTTTTTGCCCGTGTCATATTTCTTTAAAAATAAACAATATGATAGTGCATTATATTGGACTGATAAGATTTTCAGAGATAATCCCGAGCTTAAAAATATACCCGAAATTAAAAACGATATTACTATTGTTAACCAGTATGATATTTCGTTCCGGATTTTAAGTAATGATATACAGGGTGCGCAGCAATCATTAAAAGATTGGCAGGAGAACGATTATAACTTAAATTATATTTTAACTAAAGAGTTGGTAAGTATTTTCAATGATCCGAATTATACTTTCAATAAAAATAAATTTGCAAATGCGCTTTCATATTTTGACTTAACAGATGAAGACAACAAACAAAATATAAGCGATATGGATGCGATTGCTTACCGCTTACTCGATGAGAAAACCACAAGAAAACTTTCTGTAAATATTATTAATAATCTTACTGCATTTGATAACTATATATATTCACTTGCTGAATAAGTTGTGCCAGTGATTAAGTCCAAGTCCGGCGAGCATCTACGTTGCATATTATTCCGCTGTAATAATATTTATTTTGCGTGAACGTTTATCAATATTCAGAGTGCGCTTTATAGTCTGAACTTTTAACAACGTATGAAAAACAAGTATTACTTAATTGCAGCAATTATTCTCTTTACAGCCTGCCAGAAAGGAATAGAGCCATTTGATGATACAGGTGCACAAACCGGGAATGATATTAAAGGTACATGGAGTTTTGTTTCTTTAACTGCAAATACACAATCAACTGCTGAATATACCGATTCAGGTATTGATTATAAAACAATCGCCAATTCAAATTATGTAAGCACCAATAACACAGGCATAATTGTTTTCGGCGATTCTACATTTAATTCAACAAATATCGGGTACTATGTATCTTCTAACCTTGCCGGTTATGAGTATCAGAATAATGTTTTAGTTGATTCAACACAAATGCCTTTTAGTATAACAGTTGATAGTTCAAATTCAAGCGGTACATACAAGTTGATTGGCAGCGATTCTATTTACTTTCCTTCGGGCACATTTATTTCTGTTTCCGGTTCAACATCGCAATCAGCGCCAAGCGGAGGTAAAATAAGCATCAGTGGAAATAGGCTTACTATAACGCAGTTACTTAATAAAGATACTACGCAACTTATAACAGGAATACCTTATCATACAATAGAAACCGGCACATTTAATATTCTGCTTCAAAAACAATAGCGGTTATAAAAACTTAGCGTAAGAACGAAGTTGCTGCATAGCTGGTGTTATTATTGTATGTAATATTCATCTACCTTTAAATTATTCTCTAACAATAATCAATAATCATGACCACCAGAAGATCATTTATTAAATCTGCTTCTATCGCCTCTGCTGCAATAATAGTTAAGCCCTCATTTTTCAACTTCAATCATTCTTATATCGGTTTGCAATTATATACTGTGCGTGATGCGATGCAAAAAGATCCTGCAGGCACATTGGCAAAGGTTGCGCAGATTGGTTATAATTCTGTTGAAGGTGCAACTTATACCGGCACAGAAAATTTTTATGGCATGGATGCAAAATCTTTTGCTGATTTGCTGAAGAAAAATAATCTTATTATGCCAAGCAGCCATTACCGGTTGGGAGAAGATAAGGATAATGGAAAAGATATGATGGGCACAATTTTACATGACTGGAATAAAGCTGTTGATGATGCAAAAGCTGTTGGTGTGAAATATATGGTTTGTGCATGGCTTTCTCCGGCAGAGCGCGGAAATATTGATCATTATAAAAAGCTTGCCGATTATTTAAATACCGGTGGTCAAGTTTGTAAAAAAGCGGGCATACAATTGTGCTATCATAATCATGATTTTGAATTTATAAAAGATAACGATCAACTTCCTTATGATGTTTTATTAAACAGTACAAATAAAGAACTGGTAAAGTTTGAAGTTGATTTATATTGGATAACAAAAGCGGGACATGACCCGATTGAATTGTTTAATGCTCATCCCGGTCGTTTTCCTTTGTGGCATGTAAAAGATATGGACAATACAGCGCAACATTCTTTTACTGAAGTGGGTAACGGAACAATAGATTTTAAAAAAATTTTTAAGTATGCTGATAAAGCCGGTTTAAAATATTTCTTTGTTGAGCAGGATGTAACACCCGGCGATCCGTTTGATAGTATTACTAAAAGTATTGCTTACATAAAACAAAATCTTGTTTAGTAAGTTAATCGTAATTACTTTTTGTTTTGATAATCTAAAACAAATTCTCTTTATTGTTTATTGATATTAACGCGAGTTCAGGTTAAGAATTTTGGAATAATCTAAAAAGATTGTTTTTAGAATTGATGTGATATGAAACGGTTTACATTTCGAACGTCCGAAATGACGACCTCACAATAACATCATGATATAAATTTCTATACAGCTTTCAGTAAATTTTTTTACGGGCTTAAGTAACTGCAATTTTCAATTCGTTAATCCATTTGCTGCAAAGCCAAAGAACAATAAAAGCTACAATTGCTATTGCTGCATCAATACAAGACCACCACAAAGGAATTCCGCGAAATCTTTCCCAGCCAAATGCCATCACCACACTTAATGCTGAAGCAATCATTCCCCAGCGAACAACCCACTCATTGTTTATGGGGTCTTTTAATGGACCGATGAATGCAATTGCAATAAGTAAGTGCGCAAATGCAAGCCAGTCAAAACCATAACGCATGAAAGGATAATACCTCGTTGTTTCGTTCACTCCTTTGTTTACATATATCCACCAATCACGCAGAAATTGCGGAAGTGCATCAGGCTTTGACAGAAGAATTTTTAATTCTGATATCAATGGTATCGCTGAAACTCCGTTTAGCAGTAAGCCAGCTATAGTAATAATAATGGCGATTTTAATTTTTCGGCGCAGGCGGTTTTGAGAAGTTTCTGCTGTTGGCATTGGTGAAGATTTAATGTCTAAAGTTACTAAACCAGAAAATGCAAAACTGTATGCACAATGGTTGTTCTAAATTCTTTTTTGCAAATTTTAAAAATATTGCAAAGATTCTTTTGGTAATGATCGATTACCCTGCAATCCGCCACTGTGTATGAAGAGAATATTTGATTCCGGCTGAAAATATTTGTTTTCTGCAAGATGATAAAGCGCATATAAAGCTTTTGCTGTATAAACAAAATCAAGGGGCAAATTATAGGTAGCAAAAATTCTATTCATAAAATCAATCAATGGTTTTGTATGTTTTGCATAACCTCCAAAATGATATTCGTGCAAAATTGTTATGCGATTTTTCGCTTCGTTTTTAACCAGCGAAAGGGTTTCATTTTGCAGGCTGATATTATTCTTCACTACACTTAAACCAATACATTGCTGATGTGATATGGTTGCATTTGCAATGCCCGCAAGCATTGTGCCCGTACCTGCAGCACAAACTATATAATTGTATATTGAAATGTTTGGAACAAGTTGTAATATTTCTGCAGCCCCTTTTGCACCGGTTTCGCCATAACCGCCTTCAGGAATAACTAATGCTGAATTATTTGGATTTACGACAGTTTTCTTTTTTGCATAATCCGAGCGGCTTAAAAATTCAAGCTGCATATTCAATGCGTGTGCATCCAATAATGTTTGAGAAAATTGTTTTGGCTTTTCGCCTCTTATGTAACCAATACATTTTATGTTTTGTTTATTACAGGCATAAGCAGTTGCCAGTATATGATTTGAAAACGCGCCGCCGAATGTTGCAATTAAAGAATGGTTATTTTCTTTTGCCTCTTGCAGATAGTATTTTAATTTAAACCATTTATTACCGCTTACAATAGGATGTAATTTGTCAAGCCTGAGTATGTTTAACTGAAGAAGTGCATCTTTAAAAATTTCATCATCATGTTTCTGAATAAAAACTTCGTCAAAGCGCAATTCATTCTGTATATCCATAACATCAAAATTAATTGCATTCCAATTCAATAATAGAATATAGCGCATTACATTTAAATAAAAACAGGCAACCAATATTGATTACCTGTTTTTTAAAAAATATTTCTCATGCTGCTTGCGAAATGCTGAAATAAGTTCAGCATAATTTATCATTATACAACTTCTTTATTTTTTTTCAAATAAATAAGTTGCCCAAGATGATAGCTTTGATGTGTGGTTCTGGTAATGAGAACATTTAATTTATTCCTGTGCGGTTCTTTTATAAAATCTTCTTCTG
>JAICKT010000356.1 GCA_025927795.1 Parafilimonas sp.
ATCCATATTAGCAGATTTGTATAATCGCCAGCTTGATTTTTCATCATTAGACGGAAGCCCGATTCCTGAATCAAACTCAGGTGATCCGGCAAATCCTGACATCCAGGGCGGCTGGCAAACTTTTGCAGATTTCAGTGAAAGCTATCCATCAGACAACGGCAGCAACTATATTGTACAAAGAACAGGCTGGGGTTATGATGAATGGCGCGTTGACTGGAAGCGAAGCTACATGTACATTCGTGATCTTAATTTATTTCTTGAAAGAGACAGTGCCGCAACTGCATTAAGTGATGGTGATAAAGCAAGATTTTATGCAGAAGGCAGATTTCTTCGTGCGAATTTTTATTTTGAAATGGTGAAACGCATGGGTGGTGTTCCGCTTATTACTTCATCTATGCAGTACGACGCAACAAAAGGTGTTGAATCTGTACAAACGCCTCGCGCAAAAGAGTCAGACATATATGATTTCATTATCAGCGAAGCAGAAGCAATAAAAAATGATTTGCCGGCAGATGTAAACGAAAAATCAAGAGCAAGCAAAGGTGCAGCATTAGCAATGGAATCGAGAGCTGCATTATATGCGGGTTCAATTGCAAAATATGGCGCATCTACACCTTCAGTTTCTTTACCCGGTGGTGAAGTAGGAATACCTGCAAGCAAAGCTGATGGTTATTACCAGATCGCCTTAAGAGCTGCACAGGAAATAATAAATGGTGAAGCGGGTGCTTATGCATTGTATAATCGCGGCGGTGATTTGTCTGATAATTTTGCTAATTTATTTTTAGATAAGAATAGTGCTGAAACTATTTTCTTTGAGGATTTTAAAACCGGTGGTAAAACGCACGGCTTTACTACTAATGATCAGCCATATTCACTTTCAGAAGAAGGTGGCGATGCAGGCAGGCTTGATCCTTCTTTAAATCTTGCTGAACAATTTGAAAAACTCGATAATACGTTTGCACCATTTGCTACAACAGACGCATCAGGCAACCCAATTTATTATGATAATGTGCAGGATATTTTTGCAGGAAGAGATGCACGCCTTGCAGGTACAATATTATTACCTGGCGGTACTTACAAAGGTGGTATTGTTGATATATGGGCTGGCTATGTTTTAGCCGATGGAAGTACTGTAACAAGCGATGAGTCAGGACATCTAAAAGCATTATATAGCGGCGGGCCGCAAATCCAGGTTGTAGGAGAAGATGGTCCTGTAAACGGTTTGGAATTTAGAACACAAACTGGTTTTTATATCCGTAAATACCTTGATCCAACTACAGGTTCCGGAAGAAGAGGTCAGGGAAGCACAGTTGCATTTATTCGTTATCGTTATGCTGAAGTTTTATTAAATGCAGCAGAAGCATCATTTGAATTGGGTGATAATACAACTGCCGCAGGTTATATAAACCAGGTGCGTGCCCGTGCAGGGTTAATTATTCCATTACAACCTGATGATATTACATTCGACAGAATTGTGCATGAACGCCGTGTGGAGCTTGCATTTGAAGGTCATATTTTATTTGATTACAAACGCTGGAGAATTGCGCATAAAGTTTGGGATGGGCAACCAACTACTTTGGCAAATCTTAAAACTAATATAGGTGTTGCTACACAACGCAGCACACAACCATGGGGGTTATGGCCGTATAAACATGTAACTGATCCTAAGCAACCTGATAATTTTAAATGGATGTTTAAAGAAACATTGCCGGCTTTGGTTACCGGTAACAACAGGTTCTTATTCGGCAATTATTATTCTGCAATAATACCAGGTGTTATTGGCAGTAACCCTAAGATTGTACCTCAGCCAAATCAATAAATTATTATTAAACTTTAATTCATGAGATGAGCCATAAAACTTCAGAACAATTTATATCAATCACAACAAAAACTTTTTATGGCGCACTCCATCTGACAATTAAAAAAATAAAAATATACAGATGAAAAATTCTTTAAAATATTTTTTAGTAGCTGGTTTAGGTATGATAGCGTTTGCATGTAAAAAAGATAATTATCCGCAACCAGGTGCAATGTTAACAGGTAATCTTCTTTATCAGAAAGATACTATTTATGTTGAAAGGAATGCTGTACACTTCCAGATATATCAATATGGTTTTGGACAAGTGGGCCCAATCTCTAATGATGAAACTTTCGCACAAAATGGCAGCTATTCTGCTGCTCTTTTTAATGGGAATTATAAATTAATTATTCCAAACGGCGATGGTCCTTTTATGTGGAAACAAACTGCAGGAGGCGCTCCCGAGTCCGTTTCGATAACTATGAACGGAAATCAAACAGTAGATCTCCAGGTAACGCCATATTATTTAATTGGCGGTACACAAATATCTGCTTCGGGAGGTAATGTTGTTGCAAATTTTAAAATTGATAAGGTGATTACAGATGTTAATGCAAAAGATATTGAATCAGTAACACTCTTCATTAATAAAACACAATTTGTTTCAGCCGGAAATAATATTGCAAGCACAACTGTTGCCGGGAGTGATATAACAAATCCTGCAAGTGTATCATTAAGTGTTGCTGTACCTGCAATTACACCAAACCAGAGTTATGTTTTTGCAAGAGTAGGTTTAAAAATTGCGGGCGTAGAAGACATGATATTTTCACCGCTGATACAGGTTAGCTATTAGTTAATTATTTTGATGTTCAACATCATGAATAATAAAAATGCATTTTAATTAAATGGATATCACATGATCCAGATAGACTAAGAAGGGCGCACATTGCAATACGTTTTAATTGATGGCTGCGCTTATAATATTTTTCATATCCGGGTCATAAACACATGTTAATGCACTTGCAGATAAATGATTTCGTTTGAGCTGCGCAAATTTTATACAGGCCACGCAACTACAATAACTCTTTTGATTTTTTTGTTGCCAGACCTTAAGAAATGAACTTGTATAAAGATCAATAATGATGATAAAAAGTTTTCTGAAGATTAGTTTTTTAATTACATGTATTTATTCAACTCAATCGCATGCACAAACAAATGCTTTAAAAGTGAGTGTAGTGCAACGGCCTATTACTACAGTTACAAATGCTTTTTATGTAAGTAATAAATCTCCGTTGCTGCCTTTGAATTTTATCAAGCTTCCCATCGGAAGTATAAAACCGAAAGGATGGGTACTAAAATATTTACAACTGCAGCGTGATGGTTTAACAGATCATCTTGGTGAAATAAGCGCATGGCTCGATAAAAATAATAATGCATGGTACAGTGGAAATGGCGAAGGCGATCATGGTTGGGAAGAAGTGCCGTATTGGTTAAAAGGCTATGGTGATCTTGGTTATATTTTGAATGATGATACCATCATTACTGAAACAAAAAAATGGCTTGATAAAGTTTTTGAAAGCCAGGAGCCAGATGGTTATTTCGGTCCGAAAAGAAAGCCCGATAAAGATGGTAATATCGATCTGTGGCCAAACATGATTATGTTATGGTGTATGCAATCTTATTATGAATATAGTAATGATAAGCGTGTGCTTCCATTCATGGCAAAATATTTTAAATGGCAATCCACTTTGCCTGATGATAAGTTGTTGCAAACATATTGGGAGAATAGTCGCGGCGGAGATAATCTTTACAGTATTTACTGGCTGTATAATTATACTGGTGAAAAATGGTTGCTTGACCTCGCCAACAAAATTCATCGCAACACTGCAGACTGGACGCAGAAAAATAATTTACCAAACTGGCATAATGTAAATGTTGCACAAAGTTTTCGAGAGCCTGCAACATATTACATGGAAACAAAAGATTCATCTTTTCTCAACGCAACGTATAATGATTTTTATTTGATAAGAAAGTTATATGGGCAAATGCCCGGTGGTATGTTTGGTGCAGATGAAAATGCACGCAAAGGTTACAACGATCCGCGCCAGGCTGTTGAAATATGTGGTATGGTTGAACAAATGGCATCAGATGAAATTTTAATCGGCATCACCGGCAACCCAATGTGGGCAGACAATTGCGAAGACGTTGCTTTCAATACATATCCTGCTGCGGTAATGCCAGACTTCAGAGGGCTACGTTATTTAACTGCACCAAACATGGTTGTGAGCGATAGTAAAAATCATTCACCCGGTATTCAGAATGAAGGACCGTTTTTAATGATGAATCCTTTTAGCAGCAGATGTTGCCAGCACAATCATTCACAAGGCTGGCCTTATTATGCAGAACATCTTTGGATGGCAACACCTGATAACGGCATCGCGGCAATTTTTTATAACAGCAGTGAAGTAACAGCAAAAGTTGGCAAAGGCAATACAGTTACATTAAAACAAACAACGCACTATCCTTTTGATGAGCATATAAAATTTGAAGTGCATACTGCATCAGTAACAAGATTTCCATTGTACTTGCGAATTCCTTCATGGTGTGAGAATGCATCAATTATGATTAATGGAAAAAATGTGCGGGTTGATGCAACAAAATCATCTTATGCAAGATTGGAAAACAACTGGAAGAATGGTGATGTGATTGAGCTAACATTACCCATGCAGTTAAAATTGCGAAAGTGGACAAGCAACAAAAGCAGTGTAAGCTTAAATTATGGCCCGCTTACTTTTTCATTAAAAATTAAAGAAGATTATAAATTGATGGATAGCAAAGCATCTGCAA
>JAICKT010000439.1 GCA_025927795.1 Parafilimonas sp.
AAATTCCGCGCACGTCTTTAATGAAAAATTTGACAGTTTAACAATTATTACTACCTGTTAATTTTATTGGATTATACACTCTCCTAACCATATAACGTGGTAAGTAAACACGGAATTAATCGCTAATTTGAAAAATAGACCAATTGATTCAAAATTAATAAAATTCTAAAAGAGTATTTAATGAAATAGCTCGGGTTCGTTTAAAAATCTGTCTCCTCTATCCTAATTTATTGGTAGCTGAATTGGTAAAATTGCTTTTTAAAAGCAATAGCTCTATTGTTCAATTGATCTCGAAGTGCATGATTAATTTCAGGAGTTAGAGGTTCACAAATATTGGCTAAGTTCTTCTTTTTTATCAGTATACTGCATTAAAGTACCTGTCATCAAGGCTAAAGCCCTATATGAAAGCCTGAAATTGGGAATTCATAAATAGTTTTTTTAGTTAAAAGATATAAACTGTACGCTTTATGTTCTCAACTGTTCATATTCGCACACTTTCAACTGCCAGATTTATTCTTACTTATTCTAAATCAATGCGCTTAAGCATTGGTATGAAGGTTGGGATTATTTAAGGATGCTAGTACCTGCGTTTTGCACCTAATTCAAGTTTTAATTTTTAGTATTGATTTATTAGCTGCAATAAACTTACTTGATGTTTAAAAATTATCTCAAACCGCTGTATTTTGATTGCATTAATTATGGTAAGTTTCCAGGCGATAAAAGCAGCTGTGGCCAATCCTGTAGAGAGTTTGAGAACGGAATGAGAAACGCAAATAGTGAATCGTCAATGGTGAAATAAAATCATAAACAAGAAATCATCATCTATGTTTAAAAGAAATATTCTAACTGCATTCAGATCACTTAAAAAAGATCTGTCTTATACAATTACAAATTTGGTTGGACTTGCAATTGGCATCACCTGTTGCATGCTAATTCTTTCTTTTGTAAAATATGAATTAAGCTTCGATCAGTTTCACACAAAAAAAGACCGCATTTACAGAGTTAATTATGATATACTGATGGGCGGTAATCAAACTGTTTCGCCGTCTGTACCCGTTTTTGTAGCGCCCGAGCTTAAAAAGAAATTTCCGGAAATAGAAGATGCTACACGCTTCTCACCTGAATGGACAGCGCGAACAATAAGACACGGAAATATTTTGTTTGACGAAAAGAATTTTTGTTACGCTGATTCAAACTTTTTTAAAATATTCGACTTTAAAGCAGCAACCGGTAATCTGCAAACAGCACTCAATAGACCAAACACTGTTGTGATTACAAAAAGCATTGCAACAAAATACTTTGGTAAATCAAATCCTATTGGCCAGATATTAATGTTTAATAATAAAAAAGCTTTTACTGTTTCTGCTGTTGCAGAAGATATTCCTTCCAACTCACATTTTAGTTTTGATTTTCTCACTTCGTTTTACAGCACCCAGGGTTTTGACAGTCTTGAAACACAACAATCATGGAACAACCCAAACTATACTACTTTCCTTCTGTTGAAGCCGCATACAAATATTGATGCGCTTTATAAAAAAATTGATGCATGGGTAAATCCCCCTCAACAATCAAATCAAACAGCTTCACAAAATTCTTTGCACTTAAGATTAGAACCGCTGAAAGATGTTCATTTTGATACACAGGTGTATAATTTTAAAAACACACTGGTTATAACAGATTTTAAATACATAAACATTTTTATTACAATCGCAATATTGGTTTTATTAATTGCGTGCGCCAATTATATAAACTTATCTACCGCAAAAGCGTCTGTTCGTGCAAAAGAAGTTGGTATAAGAAAAACTATCGGCGCAAGTTTTTTACAGCTCTTCACACAATTTCTTACGGAATCATTTTTACTTACGTTAACAGCAGTTTTTATTTCTGTTATCGCAGTTAATTTATTGCTGCCTTATTTGAATAATTTATTAGGTAAGAACATACCGTTTTACATTTTTGACAGCGGGTTTATTTTAAGTCTTGCTGCAGGTATAATATTGATTTCATTACTTGCAGGATTTTATCCTTCATTAATACTTTCAAGATTCAGGCCTATAGAAACTTTGAAAGGAGGATTTGCAAAAGCAGGTGGCTCCGGCGTAACAGTAAGAAAAAGCCTGGTGATTTTTCAGTTTACTATTTCAATTGCACTGATTTTAGGAACCATTATCGTAAGGTCGCAACTGCGGTATATGCAATCAGAAAAATTAGGTTTAGATAAAGATCATGTGTTGTTAATTCATGGCAACGCAGACCTAAATAATAAATTAGGTGCTTTTGCTGAAAAGCTGAAAAATATAAGCGGCGTGCAGGATGTGGCGTTAACCTGGCGCTCACCTTTTGAAACAGTTACAGGTAATGGCTTCTCTATAAAATCCAATCCCACATCTGATGACGACTGGCATGTTGTAGGTGGCATTGCAGGTGACACGCATTACCTCTCAACACTCGGCATTCCGTTAATAGCAGGAAGAAACTTTGATCCCGCTAAAATAAAGGGTGAAAACACAGTGAATGAGTATATTGTTAATGAAGCTTTTCTTGAACATTATAGGCTAAAACCAAACGATGTAATAGGCAAAGAAGTTCTACTTGGTTTAACCGGTAAAGGAACTATTGTAGGTGTAATGAAAAATTTTCATACCAGTTCTTTGCATGATAAAATTGAACCGGTTGTATTATTTAATAATCCGAAATATTTCGGAAGCATTTTAGCACATGTCGCGCCGAATGCTTTACCGGGCGTTTTATCAGGCATACAAGAAACATGGCGAAGCTATGTACCTATGCGACCATTCAATTATTCTTTTTTAGATGATGAGTATGAGGCCACTTATCGCACAGAGCAAAAGTCAGGAGCGCTCATGTCGCTTTTCTGCGGCTTAGCTATTTTAGTAACCTGTCTTGGTTTATTAGGTTTAA
Organism: Parafilimonas sp.; assembly: GCA_025927795.1. GTDB lineage: Bacteria > Bacteroidota > Bacteroidia > Chitinophagales > Chitinophagaceae > Parafilimonas. The sequence continues at coordinate 2,923 of JAICKT010000439.1, forward strand.
TGACATTTATTGTTACGCAGCGTACAAAGGAAATCGGCATTAGAAAAGTGCTCGGCGCATCAGTGATGAACATTACAACAATGCTTTCAAAAGATTTTCTAAAGCTGGTAATTATAGCAATTGTTATTGCTTCGCCTGTTGCATGGTATTTTATGAATCACTGGTTACAGGATTTTGCATACAGAATAAACATTGGCTGGTATGTTTTTCTTATTACAGGCATCGCAGCATTATTGATTGCATTTATAACGATCGGCTTTCAATCAATAAAGGCAGCACTGGCAAACCCAGTGGAGAGTTTGAGGACGGAATAACAATTTGACAATTCGGCAATTTTAAAACGAAAAGACTAATCACTTAAAACTCATACCATGTTTAAAAATTATTTCAAAACCGCGTGGAGAAATCTTAGAAAATATAAAGCATTTTCTTTTATCAATATTTTCGGGCTGGCTGTCGCCATGTCGGTTTGCATGCTCATGATATTAATGCTTTCTGACCAGTTATCTTATGATAGCTTTCAAAAAAATAAAGAAAGAATATACAGGCTCGCAACTACCCCTTTAAATCGAACA
>JAICKT010000398.1 GCA_025927795.1 Parafilimonas sp.
ACCAATTTCATATCATCAACAGGCATTTTTCCGCTGCTTTCAAAAAACCACATTTTTTCAATGTAATTTTTTAGCAGAAAATGAGGTTCAATATGACGAAATTGTATTTGCACTTACTTATACCAAGATATAGTTTTTTAATGTATGGCAGTGCGGTCGTTAGCGTTGTTTCTACCCTTTGGGAATATTCTTTTACTTTTTTACTTCATAACATAGTTCAACCATTCCGCTTTTGTATGCTGTCACGTTTTTCAGATGCAGTGCTTGTTCTTGCCTGATATCGCCAAAAAAAAGTGTTCCGTCACCCAGGATAACAGGCAAAATCGACAATCTTATTTCATCAGCCAGTTTTAAATTAATGAATTCTTTGGCGAGCATTGCTCCGCCCACAACCCAAACATTTTTATATTTTGGTTTTACTCGTTCAGTAAGAAGTTTGTTAAGATCACCCGAATAAATTTCAATGTTTTGTCTGTCAACCGGCAGGTTTCTATGAGTTACTACAATTGTCGGCACATCTCCATAAGCCCAACCATAAGATTTTGAAAGTTCCAACGCATGTTCGTATGTACGTGAACCCATTATATAGCAATCTATCGATTTAAGAAATTCCTCAGTGTCATGCTCAGTAACATTAACTCCTTTCTCATAATAGTCAGATGTCTCAAACCATGTAACGCTATTATCTTTTTTGGCGATGATTCCATCAAGACTTGAAACCATGTGGATTATTACTTTAAATACATCTGTTGGCATTTGTATGTCAGTTGCGAATTTTCACTTGTCGTTACGTGGTTTCAAATTTCTATTTCAACACTGTTGCTAATGTAAGTTAAAATCGAAACTTTTTCATTTAAAGAATGATATGTTCTTGGCTGATTTTATACGACAGTATGCAGCAAAATTTTTGTGTGGCGTACTGGACTCTGGTTCTACAGTTATAATTAAATCTAATAAAGTAAAACATTCTAATGGCACAGGTACGCTTTGCTCATTATTTGTGCTGCGTACTTGCCAGTTAGGGGAAAGAAACTACTTCCAGCAATTTGTAATACATGCTGAAGTAGAGGCTTTGCCGGTATAATTTATACCATATATATTTTCAATTGTTCGAAGTACATTATAATGATTTATTTGCGTAGCGTTCTGACCACTCTTTACCATCGGACCAGTGAAAATAGTAGTTACCTGGTTATTGTGGTTATCATCATCTTCATCAAAGGTTAATATAAAAAGACTGTTGTGCGTTTTTGCCCATTGCACATAACTATCTAAATTATTTTTCACCCATGTATCACCCGCGCTTATTGACCCGTTGTGCATATCATCATTTAAGTTAGGAATAACAATACTTACAGTAGGCAATTGTGTAAAGTCTGCAGGAAAAGCTGTGAAGGGTTGATTGGTTGTTGCAGGAATTTGATTTTTTCCTGTACCCATCCAATTTGCCGCAGGATTATGTTTACGTACATACGCTCCATAGCTACTTCCATTGTATCCAACACTGGGAAGGCTTTCTGAATAAGTTGCAAAAGTTTTACCGGCATTTAATAATACTCTTCCGAGATTTGGTGTAGTGAATGGAGCGTCGGAAGGGTACTTGTCACTTGTCACATGCTGATTCGAGCCGGAATACAAGCAGAGATAATTCGGCTGACTTGGATGCATTATAGCATACGATTTTGTAAAGCTTACCGAATATGAATCTGATGCAAGCGAATTAATGTAAGGCGCACTGCTTGATCCGATGATTTGTGAATACGCATGATTTTCTAAAATCAATATTACCGTATGATCCGGTTTAGGAAGCGTAGTTTTTGTACTTTGAGATATTGGATCACTTATGCTATTAACAGGAGCGTCTTGCTGCTTGTTACAAGCTGGTGTGATGAAAGACAATAGAAAAAGAACAACCGCACATTTTAAAAATGCATATTTCATGGTATTAGATTTTTGCAATTAAAAAAAATTTCAGTCTGTCGAACTGAATGTTATCATTTCTTAATGTTCCAAATTATTTTGTAAAAAGAATATTCATGCAATTCAATCTTAAAAATGGTTTTTGTTATCGCTGGTTAGTGATAACAACAATAAAATTTTCGATTCGCATAAAAATTCAACAGAAAAAATCGGGTTTTATTAATTAATAATAATTTTATCGCCTAATCTCAATTATTATGCCAACAACAATTTCTTATTATTCCTAGGTGTAATAACAACCAAATAATTTTTGCATTTGTTGTTTTGGAAGTATTTCCGCAAGCCTTTTAAAGTGGAGGAAGCAGTGTTTAACACGTATTGCATATGTATTCCATCGCTAAACAAAGATGAGATTCGCAATTAAGTTTGAAAGATGGAAAGAGACTGTACTATGGGTTACTTATTAATGTTCAAGAGTAATTAAATAACTCTTCTGATAAAATTAAATTACTTCTATTTGTAATTCTTGTGAGCAAATTAAGATTATTCTGCGCCTGCAGTAAAGCTTCTGCAAATAGCGTATGTAATACTCTTTCTAATTTACCATCTTCTTTAATTTCTATATCCCATAAACCTGAATGATGCCATGTAATTAAATCATCCCAGTCAGGACGATCGATGATTGGATAAATGCAAACACCAGTTAACGGAATATTATTTTGTATAACAGTTGCACATTCTTCACCAATCATATTCATCCATGCAGCCCTGTGTTCTTTTGGATGACTTGTTTCAGTTATTACAATTGGTTTATCATAACGCTCATAAACTTCTTCGAGCAAATCATGCAAAGGTCTCCATCTTATATCATGCGGTTCATCGCCCCATCCTAAAAAATTCATTTCAGGATATATCCATTGATTGTTATAATAATAATTTACGCCGATGGTATCAAGATATTCAGGCTTGCCTCTTAACTCCGAACAAATTCTGCCACTTAATATATCTGTAACCTGGAACTGGTATTCATGTTGCAATGATGCTGCGAGTATTTGTTCTTCAGTTGCATTAAGTGGCGGCACCATATTAACCAGCGGTTCACTTGTAAGAATCTGCACTGAATCATCTTCCTCTTTCATTGCTTCAATACCTTCAATGTACGCTTTCATTAAATGATATTTCACTTCCCATCCATAACCTCTGCAATAAGGCGAAGTGCCGCAAGTTTCACCACCCAGCCATGATAGAAAACTTACTTCATTAATTGGTGTAACTATTAAAGTATCATCAGCATTAATGGATTTATAAAACCGCACAAAAGATTTACATAAAGCAGCAAATCTTCGTGCAAATAAGGGATGCAGCGGAGTAAGATCATCAGGAAAACCAAAATGACAAAGATCCCAAACCTGCTGAATTGAATTTCGCTTGCCCGCTTCAATCATATGTGCAACATCTGTCCAGTTATATTCGTATGGTTTTGTTTCAACCTTACTCCAGCGTATGCCTTCTCTTACCGTTGCTATATTAAATTGATGCAGGTTATTATAATCTTCATCAATTAATTCAAGATGTTTTGTTATGCTTAAAAAATCAACGCGGTTGCCAAATGCATTTAATTTATCTGTGCATTCAAAACCTGCCATCCAAAAACTTCTAAAAGGGCTGTTGTCTGAACAATACATTAATAAGGTCTTTAATCGTTACTATTCTCAATTTTTAATATGGATGACGCGGATTCAGATGTTTCATTCTTTAATTCATTCTGCATAATTTTTTTAAACAAGCTTAATGATTGTGCTACCACCTGGTCCATATTATAATACTTATACGTTCCTAAACGACCGGTAAAATAAATGTTCGGCAACGTGTCTGCAAGAAGCTGGTATTTTTTATACATCTTATTATTTTCTGCACGTGGTATCGGGTAATAAGGATCGCCGTCTGCTTTTGGATATTCATAAACAATAGAAGTTTTCGAATGCTTCTGCCCTGTTAAATATTTAAACTCAGTAATGCGTGTATAAGGTTGCGTTATCGGGTAATTAACGGTGCCGACAGATTGAAAAAATTCCTGTTCCAGTGTTTCAAATTTAAAATCAATAGAACGGTATGGCAGCTTGCCATAACAAT
>JAICKT010000109.1 GCA_025927795.1 Parafilimonas sp.
ATACAAATAACGGCTCTTTATTAATGCCAGACATAAGCGATTTGGGAACACAATATGTAAGTATTCCGCAACAAATGTTTATGGCTTCTTTATTTATTGCGCTTGCTGCCGTGATAGATTTTTTAGATGGTTTTATTGCAAGATGGATGAAAGCAACATCAGCAATTGGCGCACAGTTAGATTCGCTGGCTGATGTGGTGAGTTTTGGTGTTGCACCTTCATTAATTGTCTATCAATTTTTACGTTTAAGTTTTGCGCAGCAGGATAATGGTCTTGATGTAAATTTTATTTTTCTTGTTCCTGCATTTTTTATTGCATGCGCCGGCGCGTATCGTTTAGCAAGATTTAATTTAGATACAGAACATACAAATTATTTTAAAGGCTTGCCCATTCCCGCAAACGGTTTACTCATCGCATCATTTCCTTTAATTTATTGGACGAATAATTATTCATTTATTACAGATGTTTTAATCAGTCCATGGTTTTGGTATGCAATAATTATTATTTTATCGTGGCTGATGGTTTCAAAAAAGCCAATGTTGTCGTTAAAGTTTTCAAACATCAATACAAAAAAACTATTGCCATTTATAATTATTGCAGTTGTTGCTGTTGTTGCTGCATTTATTATTCAATGGCTGGCAGTGCCTTTATGTTTCGTGCTGTATGTTATTTTATCTTTGCTCATCAAACACCGAAATTAGTATGACATATAATGTTCAGATAAAAGTAATGTTATTAAAAGATTTGCTTGACCCGCAGGGAAAAGCAGTACAGGCAGGTTTAAAAAATTTAGGTTTGAACGGAGTGAATGATGTACGCATTGGCAAACATATTACACTGCAAATTGATGCAAAGTCAGAAGAAGAAGCGAAGCAACTTGCAGATGACGCATCAAAAAAATTACTTGCTAATCCCGTGATGGAGTTTTATGAAATTGAAATGGTGAATTAATTTGACAATTAGCCAATTTGATAATGAGCCAATTGTCGAATTGCCGAATTTATAAATTGTCGAATTATGCTCTACTTGGTTCCCACACCGCTTGGTAATTTAAAAGATATTACACTTCGTGCAATTGAAGTTTTGCAATCTGTAGATTTAATTTTGTGTGAAGACACCCGTACTTCTTCAAAGCTTTTACAGCATTATCAAATTCAAAAACCTTTATCACCTTATCATCAGCATAATGAGCACAAAATTCTTTCTCACTTAATCGAACAACTGCAAGCCGGTAAAATAATGGCTTTAATTACAGATGCAGGTACACCCGGCATTTCTGATCCTGCTTTTTTATTAGTGCGTGAATGCTTAAAAAATAATATCAAGATTGAATGTTTGCCTGGTGCAACAGCATTTGTGCCTGCATTAGTTAACAGTGGCTTGCCTATAAACCGTTTTGCGTTTGAGGGTTTTCTTCCTTTAAAAAAAGGCAGGCACACGTTGCTTACACAACTTGCAACCGAAGAAAGAACAATGGTTTTTTATGAAAGTCCTGTTCGCCTTATAAAAACTTTAAAAGATTTTATTGAATATTTTGGCGCCGAAAGAAAATGCAGTGTTAGCAGAGAGTTAACAAAGATGTTTGAAGAAAATTTTCAGGGAAGTTTGTACGAAGTTTGCACACACTTCAATAATAAAACGATAAAGGGTGAAATTGTAATTGTTGTTGAAGGCAAACCTTAAGTTAATCAGACCATGAAAAAAATATTTTTGTTTCTGTTCTTTGTTTCATTCGTTTTTTTGGGTGATGCACAGATTCGTAAAATTCCTGCTGCAGTTACAGATGCTTTTGCGCAGCGTTACCCACACGCAACAAAAGTTGAGTGGAAAGATAAGTTACAATATTTTGAAGCGAGTTTTGAATTAAACGGCTCTGAAATAAGCGCGGATTTTTCTTCAAGTGGTGAATGGAAAGGCAGTGAACGTGTTATGGATTTCGAAGATTTGCCAGATGAAGTACAAGATGGTTTTGCAAAAAGCAAATATGCGGATTGGGATAAAAAATCCGTAAGTGAAATACAGGAACTTGGAAAACCACTTCAATACAAAATAAATGTTGCTAAAAGCGATGTTCAGAAAAAGAATTTATTTTTTGATGCGAACGGAAAACTCTTGAAAGATAATATCACCTTATAATCTTGCAGGGTTGTTTAAAAAATCTGTCAGGTTTATTCCATACTAACTATAAAATTTTTTTATAAAAATGAATAAAAACAAGTTTGCCTTTTTAATTGTTTTTTTACTCCCTTCTTTAATTGTAAGTTCTCAGCCCGACAGATGGCAACAACGCATAGCTTATAACATAAATGTAAACATGAATGTTATAACCAATCGTTTTAGCGGAACAGAGAAAATTGATTACTGGAATAATTCGCCTGATACACTTGACCGTGTATTTTTTCATTTATACTGGAATGCATTTCAGCCAAACAGTATGATGGATGTGCGCAGCCGCGAATTGGGCAAAACCTTATTGGGGACTGACAGAAATGGTGAACCTGTTTATGATTGGGATGAACGCGTAAGGGATCGCATTCAGCATTTACAACCAAATGAAATCGGATATGACAGCACTGTTTATGTAAAGCTGAATGGTGTAAGTCAAAAATTAATTTATCATGAAACCATATTAGAGGTTGATTTAAAAACACCGTTGCTTCCTCATTCAAAAAACAGTTTTGAAGTTTCATTTAATTGCCAGGTTCCTGTACAGATAAGAAGAAGTGGGAGAGATAATGCAGAAGGTATTCGTTATAGCATGAGCCAGTGGTATCCAAAAATGGTGGAATACGATTACCAGGGCTGGAATGCAAATCCTTATATAGCAAGAGAATTTTATGGCGTGTGGGGAGATTACAATGTGAACATTACAATCGATAAAAATTATATGCTGGCTGGTTCAGGTACAATTCAAAATTCTGATGAAGTTGGATATGGTTATGGAGCGTCAAACGTAAGTCATCAACCATCAAATGCAAAAACGCTAACATGGAAATTCACTGCGCAGAATGTTCATGATTTTGTTTGGGCGGCAGATACTGCTTATACCATGATCAAAAAACAAATTCCAAACGGTCCGCTGTTTTATTTTGTGTATAAAAAAACAACTGATGCAGATGCTGCATGGAATGCACTTGCAGATACGATTGTAAAAGCATATCCATTTATTGCAAAAACATTTGGCGCTTATCCGTACAAGAATTATTCTTTTATACAAGGCGGTGACGGCGGCATGGAATATCCAATGGCAACACTTATAAAAAGTGCAAGTATTGGTGCGGCAATTCATGAGTTTATGCATAGCTGGTACCAGGGTATGATGGGAACAAATGAAAGTTTGTATGCATGGATGGATGAAGGTTTTGCAACGTATGCAGAATTAAGAACAAGCGCTTACTTAAAAGGTGATACCGGTTTTGCATATATCAATTCTTATAACTCATATTTTAGAATTATAAAAAGCGGAAAAGAAGAAGCACTGAGTACACATGCAGATCATTTCAATACAAATTATGCTTACTCGGTTGGTTCTTATTCCAAAGGTTCAATTTTTTTAGCGCAGCTTGGTTATATTGTTGGTGAAAATAATCTTGATAAAATTTTATTGGAATATTATAATGAATGGAGATTTAAGCATCCAAATCCAAATGATTTTATTCGCATTGCAGAAAAAGTTAGCGGCATTGAATTGCAGTGGTATAAAGAATATTGGATATACACTACCAAAACAATTGATTATGCAATAGGCGATATAAATATGAATGGCACTAATGCAAGTATTACATTAAAACGTTTGGGCTTAATGCCAATGCCGGTTGATGTTTTAATCACTTATAAAGATGGCTCGCAGGAAATGCATTATATACCTATGAATTTAATGTATGGTGTAAAACCTGCAGAAAATAATATTAAAACAATTGTAGATGAAGAATGGAAATGGGTTGATCCGGAGTATAGTTTTAATACAACAAGATCTGTTGCTGATATTAAGTCAATTGAAATTGATCCAAGTGCACGCATGGCAGACGTTAATCGTGTGAATAATAAAATTACAGTTCCTTAAAAAAAATTTAAGAGAAATCTTTATATAATCATCAGCATATTATCAGGAAGATCGTTTGCCCTTTAAACACATGTTTGGTAAAAAGAAAATAAGCAGTATTTAAAAATCTTTCTCATATATTTAATTTCATGAGTTTTGTAACCTCCGTCTTTATGATATAAACACCAACTATCGCTTAGGAATAATTGTATGGCACAAAAAAAGCTGGTTATACAATCCGGAGCCTGGCAAATGCTAAATGCAGGAGTAAAAATTTTTTCTCAATTTGCTTACTATGCTGTTATGGCGCGGTTGCTATCAAAAGCTGAGTTAGGCATTTTTGCCTTGCTCAATTCTTTTATGAATTTTGGTAACATGATGGGCGACGGAGGAATGGGCGATGCACTTGTACAGCGTAAACAATTTGATAAGCAACATATAAACGCAGCTTTTTATTCAAGTGTTGGATTAGCGCTTCTTATTTATGCAATTATATTTTTAATTTCTCCATGGGCAGCCGATTTTTATGGAGAGCCTCAGCTTACATCTTCGTTACGCATTTTTAGCATTATTTTTCTTTTTGCAGCAATGTATTCCGCATCTTTCGCTGTATTGCAAAAAAAGTTTGCTTTTAAAAAGATTTTTATTGCTGATGGTGTAATGCTTTTTTTATCTAACATTCTCGGTGTTGTTTTAGCATATTATAAGTTTGGTGTGATGTCATTGGTTTATTCGCAGCTTTTTTATTTTGGAGCAGAGCTTATTATACTTTTATATTATCAGCCAATTCCTTTAAAACTTGGATTTACAAAAAAACATTTTAAAGATCTTATTGGTTACAGCACCGGCTTAACACTCATTCGTTTTAATACATACATTGTAAACTTTGGTATAATACTCGAAGTTGGAAAACTGGTTAAAACTGTAACACTCGGTGTATTCGACAGAAGTTTTCGCATCATGAATATTCCACAGCGTTTTTTATATGACGTGATACAACGTGTTATGATGCCGGCAATGGTAAAAAAAACAGATACGCCTAAAGGCACTTACACAGCGTTTTCAAGAACATTCTCATTTGTAACTTCATTACTGTTACCACTAACAGTTTTCTTAATAATTTTCAGTAAGCCGGTGGTACTTATTTTGCTTGGTAAAAGATGGCTTGATGCAGTAATAATGCTGCAAATATTTTTTCTTAACCTTCCCATAAGAACGGTTGCAAGTTTAGGTGACACATTAATGCGTGTGCACGGGCTTATACGGTTAAACCTAATACGTAAAGCACAAAATTCAGTTATAATATGTGTGTTGATTTATATAGGATTTAAATTGGATGGCGTGATTGGAATTAGCTGGAGCATATTTGCGTCAACCTTTATTTCTTATGTTATGATGATGTTTATAATAAAAAACAGGATATTTCCAAAGGATTGGAAAAAATTAATTTTTCGCCCTTATTACAATGGGATAATTATTACCATTTGCTGGGTATTGCCTTTGTATCCTTTGTCTCTTGCCATTAATGCGTTTATAAAAAATGAAATTATATCGTTTGTTATTCTTTGCGGCATTGCATTTTTAGTTGCATTGTTCGCCTTTGTAAAAAAGCCTGCGCTTTTAGGTAGTGATGTTGCTTATATACAAAAAGATTTTATTCAAATGTTTAAAAAGAAAACAAAAATGGCATAGAATTTCAACCTTTCCCGGGAAATTGTAACATCAGCTTGCACAAACGAAAATATCAAGGTAATTATTTATTTTAATCCTTCTATCACTTTCCACCACTTCTCCACAGTGCTGTTACACACCAAGAATTTGGTTGTTATTTAACTTATGTTCGCAATAGCATTTATATAAAAAAGATTCAATTAAGCGTTAGAAAAACCACAATCTTCAACTTGTTATGAAATGAGTTATAAAATTATTAAGATAAATGAAAATTTTATGACGAATTACATGTGGCAAATAAAAAACATAATTAACACATGAAACTCAAGCATCTCGAAATAAAAGGCTTTAAAAGTTTTGCAGATAAAACTATTTTAAATTTTGACGAAGGCATTACGGGAATTATTGGCCCGAATGGTTGTGGTAAAAGTAATATTATAGATTCCATACGCTGGGTTATTGGTGAGCAAAAAATATCTCAGTTACGCAGTGAAAATTTAGAAGCGCTGGTATTTAATGGTTCTAAAACACGCAGCTCAAGCGGGCTTGCAGAAGTTAGTCTCACTTTTGAGAATACAAAAAATTTATTACCTACTGAATTTAATACTGTAACAGTTACGCGGCGTTTTTTTAAAAACGGAGAAAGCGAATATCGTTTGAATGACGTTTCTTGTCGTTTAAAAGATATTCATAATCTCTTTCTTGATACGGGCATTAGCAACGATAGTTATGCTATTATAGAATTAGGAATGGTGGATGACATTATTAAAGATAAAGAAAACAGCCGCCGCAGAATGCTTGAGCAGGCAGCTGGCATCACCATTTATAAAACAAGAAAAAAAGAAGCGAAGCTAAAATTAGAAGCAACAGAAAATGATTTAAACAGGATAGAAGATTTATTATTTGAAATTCAAAACCAGTTAAAGGTTGTTGAAAGCCAGGCAAAGAAGGCAGAGAAATATCATGAAATAAAAAAAGATTTTAAAGGGATTTCTATTGAGCTTGCAAAAGCTGCGCTGGAAGGTTTCAATTTAACATATAAAGAACTCAATCATCAGCAGGAAGAAGAAACAAATAAGAAGCATGCATTAGAAGCCGAAATAGCAACAGATGATGCTGCGATTGAAAAAGAAAAAATAGGTTTTGTTGAGCAGGAAAAAGAATTGCAGAATAAGCAACATGCATATAATGAATTATTGCAAAACCTGCGCAGTAAAGAGAATGATAAGAATCTTGCTTCACAAAGCCTGCAATATTTAAAAGAAAAAGAAAGTTCTTTAAAAGATTTTTTACATACAGCAAAAGGACAATTAAAAAATCTTGATGATTCTATTCAATACACACAACAGCAAAAAGAACAGGAAGAAAAAGATTTATCTGCGTTGAAAGAAAAACTTGAACAATTGCGCAATGATGCAGATGCAAAACGCTTTTCGCTCGATGAGAAACGTGTTTTTACAGAAAAAATCCGTGCTGCACATTTACAGGAGCAGCGCAAACAATTTGATGCGGAAAAAAGTCTTGCAGTTGCAGAAACTTCTGTTCAAAATATAAGCAGAACATTATCGCAGATTGAACAGGAGCAAAATAAAAGAAGCAACGATTTGCAGCAACTGGAAAAAGATTTATCAGTTGAAACAAAAAATCTTGAAGCGCATCACGAAACATTGCGCCAGTTAAAAGAGCAACACGAATTTACGCGCCAGCAAATATTCGATACGCAAAGTGAACTTGAAATTTTACGCGGCAAACTCAGCGAAGAAAACAGAACGCTTGATGCAAAACAAAATGAACATGATTTGCTGAAAAGCCTTGTTGATTCGATGGAAGGTTATCCTGAAAGCGTAAAATTTTTACATAAGAATACACAGTGGAATTTAAATGCACCTATTCTTTCTGATATTATTTATGTGCAGGAAAATTACAGAACTGCAGTTGAAAATGTATTATCACCCTATCTTAATTATTACATTGTAAATAATCTTGAAGAAGGTTTGCAGGCAGTAAATCTTTTAAGTGCAAATAATAAGGGCAAAGCAAATTTTTTATTGCTTGATAAAATCGCTGGCATCGAAAGCAATACACATCAGCCGGAACATACCATAAAAGCACTTGATGTAATTGAAGTGGATGAGCCGTATAAAAAGCTGGCAGAATATTTATTAGGCAATGTTTTTATTGCTGAAAATGAAGAAGCGCTTACAAACAGTAACGGAGCAATTGTTTTAGAGAAATCAGGAAAGTATGTAAAAGGAAAATACACTTTAACAGGTGGCAGTATTGGTTTGTTTGAAGGAAAAAGAATTGGCCGCGCAAAAAATCTTGAGAAATTAAATAATGAAATTGCTGCACAGGAAAAAATTGTAAACAGTTTAAAAAAAGATATTCAGCAAAAGCATAATGAGGTTATCGGGTTTAATCAACAGCTAAAAGAAAATGCTATTCGTCAAACCGAAACAGAAATAAATCAACTTACAAATTCTGTTTTTGCTTTAAAGAATAAAATTGAAAACCTGCAGGCATCGCAACAAAATGCTGTAAAACAAACTGAAGAATTAAATGCGCGTTTGCAACAGGAACAGAATGTTATTACAAAAATGCGTACTGCACTCGCTGAATTAAATGAGCAATTAAACGAAACAGCAAAACAAATTAAAGATGCAGAAGATGCATACAAAGAAGCAGAAAGTAATTACAGCAGCGCATTAAATATTTATAACGAAAACAATATTGCTTTTACAAAACTGCAGAGTAAAGTAAGTGCATTGCAACAAGAGCTTTCTTATAAACAAACACAGCTAAGAGACCTGCATACACAAATTGAACAAAATACAAACCAGCTAACAGAAGCATCGGTACAAATAAAAACAGGTGCAGAAAATTTAAAAGCAACCGAAAAAGAATTGCATTCTTTTTTGCATATAAAACAAGAAGAAGAAAAAAGACTAAATGAAGCAGATGCAGCATATTATAATCAACGTAATGCTTTGCAGGAAAAAGAAAATGCTTTACGTCATAAGATTAGAAATCGCGAAATAGCAGACCAATTACTGGCGGAAATAAAAGATAAATTAAATGAACTGAAATTGAATCTTGCCGGCATGCGCGAACGTTTGCAGGTTGAGTTTAAAGTTGATTTGGAACAGATTCTTGATGAGCCGCGCAAAACAACATCTGCCATTGAAGACCTGCAGGCAAGTGCTGATAAAATGCGTAAACGACTTGAGAATATTGGTGAAGTAAATCCAACAGCGATTGAAGCGTTTGTTGAAATTAAAAAGCGATATGAATTTATTCTCGAACAAAAAGCTGATTTGGCAAGCGCAAAAGAAAGTTTATTGCAAACAATCGAAGAAGTAGAAGCAACAGCCAACCAGCAATTTCTTGATACATTTAATAAAGTGCGTGAAAATTTTCAGCAGGTATTTAAAGCATTGTTTACAGAAGAAGATACTGCCGATTTAATTTTAGATAAGCCTGATAATCTTGCAGAAACAGGTATTGATGTAGTGGCAAAACCTAAGGGAAAAAAGCCATCATCCATAACGCAATTGAGTGGTGGGGAAAAAACACTTACTGCAACAGCATTGTTGTTTGCTATCTATTTAATTAAGCCTGCGCCATTCTGCATTTTGGATGAAGTAGATGCGCCGCTTGATGATGCAAACGTTGGTAAGTTCACACAAATGATTCAACGCTTTAGCGATAACTCACAGTTTATTATTGTAACGCATAATAAAATGACGATGAGCAGTGTGGATGTAATATATGGTGTAACCATGCAGGAACCCGGCGTAAGCAAATTAGTTCCTGTAGATTTTCGCAGTTTAAATTAGCACATAGTTTCAGCGGATTTTTATAGTAAGGGTTGCATTGCAGCCCTTTTTTTGTTTGATACAAATGATAACGGGAGCGATGCATATTCTTTGGTTTAAAATCTCCGCATGAAATACCAGCGCATAAAAGAAGTTTTAAGAATTTTTAAATTAAAAATCCGAACCCAACTTCTATACGTAGGTTTTAAATCCTTCTTCTCCGAAATATTTTTTATTTAAAAATTTAATGCACATGCGTATGAAATTTTTACACTTCAATTATCGAAGGTTAATACTCCTTTGTGTGTTGTTAACAACGCTTGCTAAAAATTCAAATGCGTCTTCTCACAGGGAGGCTCCTTTAATTTCTAATGATCCGCTGGCAGACAATACTGATGTATATGCTTTCCGAAGCCCGGATAATCCCAACACGATTACTATCATCGCCAATTATATTCCTTTTGAATCTCCTGAAGGCGGACCAAACTATTACAACTTTGGAGAAAACATTCGCTATGAAATTCATATAAAAAATAAAACTACCACTACAGGTGATGATATAACGTACAGGTTTACGTTTACACGCGTAAATGAAGACCCGACTACATTCTTCAATATCAGGTTAGGGAAACAAAATTTAAAAACAACTTACACATGTGAGAAAAGTACAGATGGTGGTAACACATTTGTAACAATCGTCAGCAATGGAATAGTACCGCCACCTAATATTGGCCCACGCTCAATACATGATGCTGTTGGATTAGATACGAGTTATAACGAATTAATTAAAAATGCAATCGCAACCACTTCTAATAACGAAAAGATTTTTTGCGGACCTGCAGATGATCCTTTCTTTGTTGATTTAGCCGGTGCATTTGACGTTGGCGGTTTCAGACAAACAGGTAATCCGCAGAATCCACCTAAAGATGGGCTTGCAAGATTTAATGTTCACGCCATCGCTTTAAAAATTCCAATTAAACTTTTACAAAAAGATGGTAAGGATGTAAATCAGGCTGCTAACATTTTAGACCCTGATTTTGTAATTGGTGTTTGGGCAAGTGCAAGCCGCAGGCAAATAAAAACTTTAAATGCTGATGGTACTGAAGGATTCACCGGTAATTGGGTGCAGGTTTCGCGTTTGGGGATGCCGCTTACAAATGAGGCTGTAATCCCTGTTGGCATGAAGGATTATTGGAATACTGTTTCTGCAAACAATTCTAAAGAGTCTGGCTTTATACCTTATTTTGAAAACCCTGAACTGGCTTTATACATGGATGACAGCCAGTTTGGTGGCGCAGTGCCTGCTTTAGCTGCTTTACGCATTCAATCTAAATCTTTAGGCACGTATGATTTTAGAAATGGTCATGACGGTCTTTATCCATTAAAAGGTACTGCAGCAGTTGCAGGAACGGCTTTGGATGATGCAGTGTTTGGAAATATTTTATTGCCCGGTGCCGGCAAACCGCGTTCGGTTGATTTGTTACCGATATTTTATACAGGTGTTCCCAATCTTGCACCATACCAATTAGCAACAGGTAAAAACGGTAACCCGCTTGCAGCAGGCAAACCTTTTATAAATAATTTTTTACCAACATTAGGCGATATGCTTCGTCTTAATATGGCTGTGCCTGTAACACCAAGAAACAGCGCAGACTTTAGTTCTTTAGGAATTATACAGACTGCTGTATTGGGTTTAACTGATTCAAGATTTAATGCAAATGCAAATCTTCAATTCATTCCAAATATGGATGGATTTCCTAATGGCAGAAGATTAGAAGATGATGTAACAACAATAGAATTGCAGGCTGTAAGTGGTGTTGCATTAGCTGCGATAGGTCTTTGGTATGATGATTATACAACAGGAAGTCCTGTTACACCTGATTTAGTGAATGTGCTTTCTTTTACTGCAGGTCCCACGCATAACGATACAACATTTAAAACTTCTTTCCCTTATGTTCAAACACCGTGGAGAGGTTTTAATTATACGCAACAACCAAGGTTCTAAAAAATTAAAAACATTATTATGAAGAGAATTATAAAACTTTTTGCAGGTATCTTGGTTTGCATTTTTTCAAGCCATTATACTACTTATGCTTCATCACATCGTGAAGCGCCTTTAATCTCAAATGATCCGCTTGCAGATAATAC